>MTLR01000189.1 GCA_002010925.1 Candidatus Bathyarchaeota archaeon JdFR-04 | reverse complement strand
GAGGATGAAACACGCTAGATACGAAGATTATGCCCAAATAATGCTTGCCTTTCCTAAGGGAAAAACAGCTTTCATCGAGGTTAACTGGCTCACCCCCTATAAAATTCGAAAGTTAATCGTCACGGGAAGTGAAGCAATAATGACTCTTGACTACATCACGCAGGAACTTATAATTGACGATGCAAAGCAAAGCTTAAAACCAAGATATCCGTGGAGAGAGCCCCTGAAAGCCGAGCTAGAAAATTTCGTAGCTTCCATAATAAAAGGGGAAACTCCTGCTATAACTGGGATTGACGGAATTAAAGCCCTACAGATAGCAGAAGCAGCCTTAAAATCTGCTGAAAAGGGGACATTGATAAGATTAAGGGGTTAATTTATTCCCATTCAATTGTTGCCGGTGGCTTATGAGTTATATCATAGACTACTCTAGTCACCTGTGGAATCTCATTCGTGATCCGGGTTGAAATTTTCTCTAGTATTTGATAGGGAATTTTTGCAAAGCTCGCGGTCATGGCTTCTTTGCTTTCCACGATTCTAATAGCTACGGTGTAACCGTAAGCTCTGCAATCGCCTTTTACACCAGTGGATTTAGTGTCGGTTAAAACGGCAAAATATTGCCATAGCCTATCTTGCTGTCCGCTTCTTTCAATTTCCTCACGAACTATAGAGTCTGCCTTTTTAACAATAGAGATTTTCTCCGAGGTAATTTTGCCTATTATTCGAACGGCCAATCCTGGACCTGGAAAAGGCTGTCGATGAACCAGCTCTTTCGGCAGCCCTAGCATTTCAGCTACTTTTCTTACTTCGTCTTTATAGAGATCACGGAGGGGTTCTATTATAGCTTTAAACTTGATTTTTGTTGGTAAACCCGCGACATTGTGGTGAGTCTTTATCTTTTCAGAGAACCTTCGAAACCCCGATTCAATTCTGTCCGGGTAGATTGTTCCTTGAATGAGATATTCAGCGCCTATTTTCTCCGCTTCTTCCTCAAATACCCGGATGAATTCCTCGCCGATGATCTTTCTTTTGGTTTCGGGGTCAGTTACTTCCTTTAGCTTTTCTAGAAATCTTTTTCTTGCGTTTACTGCTATGAAATGGAATCCCATTTTTTGGAAGGTTTGTCGGATTAGTTCCGGCTCGTTTTCTCTCATGAAACCGTGATCAACAAAGATAGCGGCTAGATTTTGTCCTAGAGCTTTAGCTGCAAGAAGAGTTGCTGTGCTTGAGTCGATTCCACCACTTAACGCAATTATTGCCTTTCCTTCTCCAACTATGCTTTTTATTTCGTTAACTGCCTTCCCGATAAAGTCTTTCATACTCCATCCGGGTTTACATTTACATATTTCGAAAATGAAGTTCCGGATCATCTGTATTCCATTTTCGGTGTGCACAACTTCAGGGTGCCACTGTAACCCATAGATAGGCTTTGCTTTGTGTCTAAAAGCTGCTACTGGTGTGTTTTTTGTGCGGGCCAAAACCTCAAATTCCCCTGGGGGAATGCTAAAGACCGTGTCTCCGTGGCTCATCCAGACTTTCTCGTTTTTTCCTAGTCCCTTAAGGATTGCAATAGGCTCAATTATGGTTGCGTAGGTTATGCCAAACTCCTTAGATTTTGCTGGTTCCACTTCTCCTCCGAGTAGATGGGCGAGAAGCTGATGTCCGTAGCACAACCCTAGAATGGGAATGCCTAATTCTAGAATCTTCTTGTTTATTTTTGGAGCGTCTTCTTCATATACGCTTTTAGGGCCTCCGGAAAGAATTAGGCCTTTTACGTTGTACTTGTGGTCTAGCGCTTTGATTTCTTCTGGGGTTATTTCGTTGGAAACTATTTCTGAGTAAACACTGTTTTCCCTAATCCTTCTCGCGATGAGGTGGCAATATTGTCCTCCAAAGTCTAGCACTAACACTATGTCAAGCTTCACGCCTTGTTTCTCCTTTTGTTCAGGAGGTTTAATCGTAAAAGGTGGGAATTTAAGATTTCGTGTGCTTTTAGGCAAAGAAGTATTTTCTGATTTCCCATAGGGTAATCTTTAGTTGTGAGTTTTTCCGGGCGTGGCGTTTGTATTCCTTCCATTCTTTCATCTTAAGCTCTAAGTATTTCTCAGCATTTTCTCGTCCTAGAGCTTTTATACAGATATCGTCGCTTTTCCATTCTTCAAGTGCTTCTAAAAGTGAGCTGGGGAGGGTTTTTATTCCGAGTTTTCGGCGTTGGTCTTCTGTTAGGCGATAGGTGTTCTTGTCTAGCGGGTCGCCGGGGTCAATTTTCTTTTTAACACCGTCCATTCCGGCTTCAAGTACTGCTGAAAATGCCAAGTAGGGGTTACATAAAGTATCAGGGCATCGGAACTCCAACCTAACCTCATTTTTGTCCGTTGGAAAGTATTCTGGGATTCGCACTAAGGCAGAACGGTTTCGACGGCTCCAAGTAATGTAAACTGGTGCTTCGTAGCCCGGGATTAACCGTTTGTAGCTGTTGACAGTTGGCGCTACTATCGCTGATAAGGCCCTAGCATGGTGAAGTATGCCGCCCACGAAATATAAACATGTCTGGGACATATGAGCGTAGCCCTTGCCATTATAAAAAGTGTTCTTCTCCTTGTTCCTTTGGAAAAGTCCCACATGGACATGCATGCCATTTCCAGCTAGGTCTATCCAAGGTTTAGGCATAAAGGTGGCTATCCAGCCGTATTTCCGCTGGGCAACTGCTTTAGCCGCGTATTTGTATCGCATGATATTGTCCGAGGTTTCCACGGGCGAACCATATTTGAAAGTAATCTCGTTTTGGGCTGGCCCAACCTCGTGGTGTTGCCTTTCGATGGTCATTCCCATCTGAGCAAGGGCATCGCATAAATCCATGCGGTACGGCTCAGTTAAGTCCCTTCCAGGTAATATGTCGAAATATCGGTGCCTTTCATCCAAATGGTTTTCCACTGGAACGAATTCACCGTTTTCTTCTTTTACTAAGTAGAATTCTACTTCCGCGGCTACTGTTGGCTCAAATCCTTGTTTTTGGACTTTCTGCATAGTTTTTCGGCAAATGTGCCTGGGATCGCTTTCGTAAGGTCCTCCTCCAGGTTTGAGTATGTTGCATATGAAGCTTGCCACTGGACGGTTATAAAAGTAGCTGGGTAATATCGTGAAGGTTTCGGGGTCAGCTTTCATAACCATGTCGCTTTCCTCTATGTTAACGAAGCCTGGGATTGATGAACCGTCAAACCCAATTCCAGTATTGATGACTCGGGTAACCTCGGAAGATGGGATTGTTCTACCGCGGAAGGCTCCAAGCAAATCTGTGAAATGTAGAATAATATGTTCCGTATTTTGGATAGCATTTGTTATTTCGCGGAGTTTTGTCTTCTCTATGGCAACCATTTGTTGCATTTCCTTATTTCCCAACCATTTTGTTTATAGAACGCGTTATAATGTAAAGAAAATTTAAAGTTTTATACTAAATTAATGCATAAACGTTTATATTCTTCGTATTATGATTAAACATTTGTGCAAGAGATAAAGGTGGAGTTTGGGTTGGATGAAACAGATATTAAAATTCTTAAAGCGTTAGTTTTGAATGCGCGGCTATCAAGTAGACAAATCGCTCAGAAGCTTGGAATTTCCACGGGGACAGTTTTAGCGCGAATAAGGAACTTAGAAAAGATCGGGGTAATCAAAGGTTATTCAGCTATCATCGACTATGAGAAACTTGGTTATGAGTTAACAGCGATAACCGAGATTACGGTTTCGAAGGGCAAGTTAATAGAGCTGGAGAAAGAGATTGCTAAATTTCAGAACGTTTGTTGTGTTTATGATATCACTGGTTTAACGGATGCCATGGTGATCGCCAAGTTTAAAACGAGAAAAGAATTGAGCGATTTTACCAAAACATTGTTAAAAATGCCTTTTGTTGAGCGGACAAACACTCACTTAGTATTGACGACAGTTAAGGAAGACTTTCGCATAGTATAAATAAATGTGAGATCATGTTACTTCCTACAGGGGTATTAAACACGATAATTTACTTTGTAACACTTACTTTAGCCTCTGGTATTGTTAACTTTAAGTTTTTAAAATTGCTGGAGTACTTCTTGCTTTTCCATTATATATCCGCAGTAGTGGCACTTCAGCCGAAGGGGGTCCTCGTTTTCCACATAGAATTTTGATTCTACAGGTTCGTCTGTGTTAGTTATACATGCAGGGTTAGCGCATTTCACGATGTTGTGTATTACTTGTGGAAGCTTAACTCTTTTTTTCTCCACAACTTGATAGTTTCGGATAATGTTTATAGTAGCATGAGGAGCTAACAAAGCAATTTTGTCCACTTCTTCGGGGTTAAGCTCTCTTCCCTCGATCTTCAAAATATCTTTAAACCCGAATCTTCCACTTGGAACGTTAATTGCGATTGTTATAACTTTCCTTTTTTTCCCCGTGATGCCTAAAATTTTCGCAACATCCAGCGCGTGTCCACCCGTGATGTGATCAATCACCGTGCCATTCTTGATTTTCGAAACTCGTAAAGTGGTTTCGGTCATGAGTTCCTAACCCTTCCACATAATAGCTGAAGGGTTATATTACGCTTTCCCAGAGAGGATGTATCTACTATAAGAAGTCTTATTTATTTCTGTAATACCTTTTGTAAGGGTATTGAGAATGGAGTTTGAAGGACGGGACATTATATCTATAAAAGATTTTACCCGAAAAGAGATTGATTATATTCTGGAAACAGCTGAAGCTATAGAGCCCATAGCAAAAACGGGCTCCGACATGCTTAAAGGAAAGATTCTTGCAACGCTGTTTTTCGAACCAAGCACTCGAACACGTTTAAGTTTCGAAGCCGCCATGCATAAGCTTGGAGGCTCAACCATAGGGTTTGCAGAACCGGAGATAGCCTCGGTAAGGAAGGGGGAGAACTTGGCGGATACTATTCGCGTTGTGGAAAACTATGCAGACGTTATTGCTTTACGTCATCCCCGTGAGGGTGCGGCTCGACTTGCAGCTGAATTTGCCAAAGTTCCGATAATTAATGGCGGAAGCGGCGGAGAGGAGCATCCAACCCAAGCATTACTTGACTTATATACAATAAAGAAGGAGAAAGGGCTAATCGACGGCTTAAACATAGCCATGGTCGGCGACCTCCGTTTTGGAAGAACAGTACATTCCCTAGCCTATGCCTTATCCCTTTATGAGGTGAAACTCTACTTTGTCTCACCACCGTTATTAAAAATGCGTAGAGAAGTTCTTGAAGCTATAAAGGGAAAAGTGGATGTCCTCGAAACCTCAAATTTGGACGAAGTTATCCCTGAGATAGATGTTCTGTATGTTACGCGGATACAAAAAGAACGATTTCCCGACCCAGCCGAATATATGAAAGTCAAGGGCTCTTACCGTATTAACATGGAAACTCTTGGAAAAGCGAAACCTGACCTAATAGTACTTCACCCTCTTCCCCGGGTTGGAGAAATTTCGCCGGAAATAGACCGTACTTCGCACGCTAAGTATTTCCAGCAGGTATGGAACGGGATAATAATTAGAATGGCCCTGCTAGCACTTATACTTGGCTCAATAAAATAGCTTCCTCAGCTTGGCCTAATTCTAAGTCCAGCTTGGTTAGCACATCTGAAATGATGATCAGGCTTTCTTTGCTATGAATATCATTTTTCCTGATTCATAATCGTAGACTCTTTTGTCATATCCACCAAAGATGTTCACTATCTTGAATCCTTCTTTTTCCAGAAGGTGTTCCATTTCGTATCTGAAAATGTAGCTTATGGTAAATTTTTGAATGAACCGTTTAATCGTTCCGTTGGGTTGAAGGACGTCGTAGAATTTTGAGATGTGGATTAGCTGTCCTTTATAGTCATATTGATTGAAGGTTGTTACGACAATTTTCTGTCCTTCTTTTTCTATCTCCTTAATGCTTACGTCTCGCTTTTTGGTTAAACGTTGATAATGTGGAGCGAATATGTCGATAATCAAAAGTCCATTGTTATCGAGATGTTCACGAATTTTTCTTAACGTTTTTTCTTTATCTTCTTTGGTCTTCATGTGAAGAAAGGTAGCAAATGGAATGATTATCAATTTGAACTTTTTCGGCAAAGTAAAATCTCGCATGTCTGCCTTGATCAAATGAATTCTTTCGGCGACTTTGGAGTTTAGCCTAGCTATTTTTTCTTTGGCAAGAAGGAGCATCTCATCTGCAACATCTATTCCCCAAGCTTCTAAGCCTGCTTCAGCTATCGGAATCAAAACGCGTCCGGTTCCGCAGCCCAGCTCAAGAACAGGTGACCCTTGATTTATAGAGTAGTCTACGTAGAAGGGAATATCCTCCACAACATCCTTGAATTCCAAATCATAAAATTTAGCTGCGACATTATATTCAGCAGTTTCCAATTTTTATATCACCAAATTCTCGTTATTTCCCTTCATTTTAGATAGGTTTTTCTAGGAAAGTTTTGGTTTATAAACGCTCAGTGAAGTTAGTATTAACAATTTAGAAAAGGAAGAAATAGAATGGATTTGAAAACACTAGAGAGAGTTTTCGCTGAGGCGAAACGGCGTTGTTTGGAAGAGGAAGCGAAGCTCCATGGCAAGCCAACTGACTATTTGTGGCGTCATGTAGAACGCGTTTATCATTTATGCATAAAAATCGGTGAGAGGGAAAAAGCAGATCTGGACGTGTTGAAGGCGGCAGCACTTCTACATGACATAGCCAAGTTTCAAGTAGATCCTGCTCAGCATGGGGTTGTGGGCGCCGAAATGGCTGAGAAAATCTTAAAAAATTCCGGCTTTCCCGAAAACAAGATTGAGGCGGTTAAACATGCTATTAAAGGTCATGCAAGACTATATGAAGAAAGAAAAACTTTGGAGGCAAAAATACTGTTGGATGCCGATATAATGGAAAAGTTTGGAGCCGTTGGTGTAGCTCGGCTGTTCTTAAGATGCGCCCTTGATGGCGATACTATAAAAGAATCGATAATCAAGCACAGGCGTATGTTTAACATAATTAAAGACTACGTGGAAACAGGGACCGCTAAAAAGATGTTTATGGAAAGATACATGTTTACGCAGAATTTTCTAGAGCGTTTTGAAAAGGAAAGTAAAGCTGAACTTTGAGATGAAAAGGAGGGAAGGGAGGGGATTAATTTCAGCTAAATGTTATATCTTTTTCGGTCTTTAAGCTCTTCTTTTTTACCTGCGTTCCATCCTCTGACACGTTGGTAATACCCTGTGATTCTTGACCAATGTTCTAGGTTTTCGCTGTTCGCCCCGCAGGTGAAGCATGTTTCGAGCAGTCCAGCAGAGGTTGTTGAGCAGTTTTGGCATATGGTTAAGTCCCGTGTGAATGTGAAGTATGCTGCTAGCGTTTGTGTTGCCATTTTCTTAGTGAAGCTCCACATGGCTTCGGGTGATGGGTTGCTTTCCCCTAGCCACACGTGAAGGATTGCTCCTCCACGTGTCAGCGGGTGGAAGCTAGCTTCGATGTTTATTCTTTGAACTAGCGGAATTCCTGCTGATGGTCGAACATGTGAGCTGTTTGTGTAATAAACCGCACCGCTTTTTTTGTCGCCTTGAACTACGGCTTTTTCACCGTAGAATCGTAGGTCGATCATGGCTAGTCGGTGGGCGCAGCTTTCCGCGGGGGTTTGGATGCAACCGAACCGTAGTCCGGTTTCCTCTTTGTAATTGTTAACTCGGTCTACCATATGCTTGATAACTTTTAATCCGAACCGCCATGTATCTCCCCCTTCGTGGAGCTCCTTGTCGATGTGAGCCTTCAGCATTTCGTTAAGTCCTACAAACCCTATGTTAAGCACTTGTTTGTCCAAGTTTAGGTATGGCTCACCGAAGCAGTCCATGGAGCAGAAGGGTAACGTGCCGCTTTCCATTCGCTCTCGGATAATTTCCCGCTTAATTAGTAGCACTTCCTTAGCTAAATCCATTGAGTAATCCAGTATCTCAAAGAGTCTCGTGTCGTCTCCCTTAGCTTCGTAGGCTATCCTTGGAAGGTTGATTGTAACTACTTGGAGGCTACCCATTCTTAGGGCGCCATTTCGGAACCTTTCAAGTTCGTCGCTATCAGGCGAGAAGATCAGTCGGCAGCATTGGCTGTTAACAATGTCAGGCATATAGTCAGGGCAGAGGTTCAAGAAGTATGGGGTTCCAAACTTTGAGGTGAGCCTTGCAATTTTAAGGTATTCTTCTTCAAAATCTCCGGATTCCACGTATTCCCGTCTAAGCTTAACCTCACACTTCGGAAAGTTGAAGGGCTTTCCTAGATAATCCCCTTCTAAGTAAACGTCGATTATGGCGTTGAAGAGTGTGTTAGCTTCTTCATAGAAGTCTTCATATGTTAAAGTTTCACTGACCTTTCCTCCTGGAAGGACTGCTGGAACATCCCAAATAATCTTCGGAACAGCGCATTCTAGGGCTATGGAGGAGAATACTGTTTGTCCACCTCGGGCTACATACATCTGGGACATTTCGTAAATGAACATTTGAGCTAGTTGCTTGATCCGTTCGTAGGGCAGCCCTCTAATGTAAGGCGCGAGCCAAACGTTAAAGAAGTCGTAGCCCTGTCCTCCAGCCCAGTTAGTTTGGGCCGCAGCCAAAGCCTTAGCGGCGTGTAAAATAGCCACTTCTGGGTGCTTGGCTGGTCCTGCTACAGCTGTATGGACTCCTTTTCCGTCAACGATTAACCCTTTTCTAAGAAAGAATCTTAGGTCATGTTCTTGGCAGAAGGGTCTAGTTGCGAAGTATTCTAAGTCGTGAATGTGGATTGCTCCAGATATGTGGGCGTCGGCGAGTTTTGGCGGTAAGCATGTGAGTAGCGCATATTGGTCGAAAACTGTATCTGCAGCTAGCTTATGAATTGTTTCGGGGTTATGTTGTAGGTTTGCGTTTTCTTTGTCTCCGGAGCGGATTAGCTTTTCCACATCGTATAGTGGTAATCCTAGACGTGTGTATCTGGCGCGTTCTCTTTCAAGGTTTTTCTCGAGCAGGGCTACGCACACGAATTCCCTTATTAGTGGTGCAGATAGGAATTTTAGGTCGAACTTTCGGATTCTTACTGCTGTTTCGTAGGCTATTTTTTCAGCTATTGCTGGTGAAAGCCCTGTTTCCGTTATTAAGGAGTGTTTAATTTTTTCTGGGTCGAAGTCTTC
>MTLR01000105.1 GCA_002010925.1 Candidatus Bathyarchaeota archaeon JdFR-04 | reverse complement strand
AATCCGGAGGCCTTCGGCGTTCGCATAGCCTAAGCCCCCGCTATAGCATATTCCATAAAGCATAAAAATATGTAAAAAAGAGAGGAAGTCTATGCCTAAATTCACGTTCAGCCAACGTTTAATAATAGCCTTCGGCGGTTTCCTATTTTTCCTAGGCACGGTGTTGTTAACAACAGCGTTTATTCTTGTATTAAATATTGTGGAAATTGAAACAGTTCTGCAATCTGACATTATTAGGAGGATTTTAATTATCGTGGGCCTTTTAGACTTAGCTGCAGGCTTTCTGCTTTTATTCCTAAAGATATCATAAGAAGAGATAATAGCGGTAGGAATATATGCAATAACAACGTTATAACTTATGAAGATCCATGCGTCCTCCATGTGAAATTATCGTCCGGTTCGTGCTTCCAGCTTTACGTTCCTTAATCGCCAGAGAGCTCATTGAAAAACATGGTTTTTCGCAAGTAGTTGCTGCTAAAAAACTGGGAATAACTCAAGCTACCATAAGCCATTACCTCTATTCCAAACGGGGAGAAAAATATCTCAAACAGATAGAACACATGGATAACATAAGAAAAATGGTTAAAGAAGTAGCTAATGATATAGCGAGTGGAGAACTTTCTTCGTTGGATATGATATCTCGTTTTTGCGATGTCTGTTCACAACTCCGTACTAAGCATCTTCTATGCAACATGCACAAAGATGTCACTTTGTTGCCGGACGCTTGCAACTTATGTGCAAACCTTTAGATGGTTAGGGGAAAACTTATTTCCGTTCTTTTACTGCACTATTAAGGAGGCGACAAAAATAACCCTCTTTGATCCAAATGAGTATTATAAAAGGCAGTACGTTCTAGGCGAACTAGGCCGTGAGGGACAGGAGAAGTTAAGAAACTCGAAAGTTGCTATTGTTGGGCTTGGCGGTTTGGGAAGCGCGGCGGCCCTGTATCTCGCTTTAGCTGGTGTGGGGTTTTTACGTCTCATAGATCAGGATACGGTGGAGCTTAACAACCTCCATAGGCAAGTGCTTTATGAGCTTAGTGATTTAAGACTACCTAAAGTTGAGGCTGCTGCCAAGAGAATCAAACAGGTAAATCCTGAGATTAAAGTAGAGCCTATACCTGAAAACGTTAGAGAAACTAATGTAAAAGAGATTCTTCAAGGCGTGGACTGTGTTGTTGACGGATTGGACAACATGCGCACACGTTATCTTTTAAATCAAATATGCGTAGAAAGAAAGCTCCCGTACGTTTATGCCGCAGCCATTGGACTCGAGGGATACTTGTCCGTTTTCACTCCTCCAGAAACCCCGTGCCTATCATGTGTTTTTCCCGGCATTGACGACCGCTACCTTCTCACATGCGAAACCCGCGGAGTCCTGGGAGCAACAACTGGAATAATAGGGACCATGGAAGCCATGGAAGCCATAAAAATCCTCGCTGGAATAGGAGAACCCCTCAAAAACGCTCTTCTAATATGTGACTTTAATGATATGTATATAATCAAAATCGATGTTTTTAAAAACCCGAAATGCACAGTGTGCGGAGAAGCCAGAGTTGAAAGGGAAGCAGAAAGAGCTGAAAGACTTGTATGGTTATGTGGTCAAGAAACAGTAAACATTAATCCTAGAAAACCGTTGAAACTTAACATTAACGAAGCTTACGTTTGCCTAAGCAAACATTTTGAAGTTCTTTTAAAATCATCCTTCGTCGTGGTGTTTAAACACAACAACGCAGAAGTAAGCCTCTTCCCTAGTGGAAGAATGCTCATTAAAAACATTAGAAACGAAGAAGACGCCTTAAACATCTACAATAAGGTTATGAAATATTTAGAATTAGAAAAAGATTAGCGATTCTGCTATATTTGGCGTTTAAGCCATTGCCGAGTCCACTTACGCAGACAATTTTCAGAACAAAACACGTAAAGTTTATTAACGCAACAAGTCTTCCTCGTAACCGGCTTACCCCGAATGATTCTCCCGCAAACTTGGCACCGCATGTTTTCTTCAAGTCTAGTAGATTCGGGTTCATATTAATTAAATTTATTAACCAGCATATCTCTCAATTCGCTAGACAGGTGAAAAGGAATGAGCTATGTAAGCATAGATGAAGCCACAATCACCCAAAAAATCATTGAGAAAACGGCCAAAGACTGGGTGGAACTATCAGAAACCGACGTAGCTGTGGTAGGCGCTGGACCAGCCGGCTTGACAGCCGCTACCTATCTCGCTAAAGCTGGTTTAAAAACAGTTGTTTTCGAAAGAAAACTTTCCTTCGGCGGCGGAATAGGCGGAGGCGGAATGTTATTTCACAAACTTCTCGTTCAATCTCCAGCTGACCAGATTTTAAAGGAAATCAACTGCCCACTCGAAAAAGTCGAAGAAAACCTGTTCGTAGCTGATACCTCAGCTATGATAGCTAAGCTGGCAAACAGTGCCATCGATGCAGGAGCAAAAATAATTTTGGGAGTAACCGTGGACGACGTTATCTTCAGAAGCGGAAAACCGCCAAAGATTGTGGGAGTAGTCATCCAATGGACCGCTGTCATCATGTCCGGAATCCACGTTGACCCATTAGGCGTTAAAGCAAAAGCTATAATTGACTGCACTGGCCACGACGCTGAAGTCCTATCGGTAGCCTCAAGAAAAATTCCTGAGCTCAACCTATTCATCCAAGGAGAAAAGTCTATGTGGAGCTCTGAAGCGGAAAAACTAACCGTAGAAAAAACCGGGGAGGTATGCCCGGGATTGTATGCTGCCGGAATGTCCGTAGCGGCCTTACATAATACACCGAGAATGGGCCCGATTTTTGGAGGCATGCTATTAAGCGGAAGAAAGGTTGCCCAACTAATTATAGAAAAACTCGGAAAGAAAAACTGAATTTAACGTTGATTTTCTTTCATTAATTAATGAAGAAAGACTTATTTGCATAAATTATGATTCAAGCCTATATACCTTGGTTTGAATGTTAGGAAAGGCTTAGCTATAGGTGACAAAACTTTCTGATTCCATAGCCTTATAATACTAGGGTTTTTGAGATATTAGCTGAGAGGAATTATATGCTTCCGCCAAAAGTTGAAGTTAGAGTTAAGAAGATTAACCTGCGAAGGAAAATCGCGCAAAACCTTAATGATTTTGTGGCGACCGAGGTTCCTGTTGAGGTTCATGTAAATCGCCAACACGTAACTACCCTATTCTCATCACCCCAACAGTTGCGGGAGCTAAGTGTAGGGTGGCTTCTAAGTCACGCTATAATAAGTTCACTTAACGAAATATCCAGCATTTATGTTAAGAAAAATAGAGTGAAAATTCGCTGTGTAAGCGAGGTTGATGCTAGGATAAAAGCCGCTAAAATTCCAAAGATGGTTGACTCTTCTTGCGGATCAACCGCCGATGATTTCGTTTTTCTAATTGATCGAATTGCTAAGCCTCTAGTTAACTCCAGCTATAGGGTTAAGGCAGAAGAGATTCTAGAGTTCATCAGAGTGCTTAACCAAAATTCAAAACTGTTTAGGCTAACTGGCGGAACTCATTCAGCCGCGATTTTCCACAAAAGAAAACTTGTAGCATTCGCAGAGGATGTGGGTAGACATAATGCTGTCGACAAAGTTATCGGCGCGGTTGCATTAAAGAAAGTTAACTTCTCCGAATGTGTTTTGGTTAGCAGTGGTAGACAGCCAGCTGACATGGTTTTGAAGGCGGCACGTGTTGGAATTCCAATAATAGCTTCAATCGCGGGACCCGTTTACTCTGGGGTGGAAGCCGCTTTGAAAACAGGAGTTACCTTGATATGCTTTGTCAGGGGTCAACGGATGAATGTTTATAGCTATCCAGAAAGGGTTGAATTTACAAGGATTATCTGATGATTTTGATTTATGAATTTAGTTCGACTTGGAGAGCATTGTTTATAACGCTGTTATGCACTTTCATGATTAAAGAAAAAACATCGACAAATTTCAGGTAATAACAAAAGGTGAAGGGGAACCATTGGCAAAAGGAAAAGTAGTATGCCTAGTTTCGGGCGGCATAGACTCTCCAGTGGCAGCTTGGCTCATGATTAGGAAAGGATATGGTTCTGTCTTCGTTTTCTATGACAACCAACCCTTCACNGATGAAACTACAAGGCAAAGAGCCATAGATGTGGTAAAGAAACTGGGTGAGTTTTTACCTGAAAACTCGGCTAAGCTTTACGTGGTTCCTCATGGGGAAGACTTGGCAGACATTTTAAGAAATTGTCCTCGAAAGTTAACCTGTGTTCTCTGTCGAAGAATGATGTATCGGGTAGGGAAAGAAATTGCGCGGATGGAGAAAGCTGATGCCATTGTAACTGGCGAGATTATCGGAGAACAAGCCAGCCAAACCTTGCGAAATCTTCGCGTAGAAAACTCGGCTGTCAACGGGATACCTATACTTCGCCCCCTACTTGGGCTTGATAAGCAAGAGGTGGAGAAAATTGCACGGAAAATAGGGACTTTTGAAATTTCAATAAGACGTGCCCTTTGTTGTAGTGTTCCGCCAAAAAAGCCTAGAACCTTTGCTGGCATTAAAGAGGTAGCCGACGCGGAGAAAAACCTTGATATAGATCATATGGTTAATCGGGACTTGAAAGGGACAACGATAATTTACATTGGAAGCTCTAAAGGTTAGAATTATCTCTCTTTAGGAAGTGTGGCTTCGATTATTTCTTGTAATAGTTTTCTTGTTATGATTTCAGCTTCGTCCTTGCTTGAAACGTTTTTTATTAGGATTCTTCCCTCTTTAGACAATGTTACTTCAACTCCGGTTACACTCCTTAATATTACTATGGGGGGAGTGTACATTAATATCTCAAAGCTCTTGGAGCTTTCGAGAGTTTTCTTAATGGACTCCATGTTTAAGCGGAGTTTTTGTGAGAATTTGACCTCGAAAGCAGCTTTATCCGAACATAGTTTTATCAAATAGCGTGGTAGAGTTTTGCTTTCTTTTTCCATGTTAGAAAACCTCAATCTAAATCATTCTTGAGCTCTGTTTCTAGAGAGGGCATTAGACAGATTGTTAATAAACTTTCTTGTATGGGCTATTCACCTATAAGTAAGAGCCCAACAATTATGTTTGTTGCCCCTAAGAGCAATGCTAGGGCTAAGAGAGCTATTTTTATTTCGGTTGTAGCGGCTTTTAGGGGTAAGCCCGTCCATAGGAAGTAGGCAAAGAAGCCGAAGGTAAATGCTCCAACTATCATAGAAAGCAATCCGAAGCCTTTCCGTGTTTTGCGGGAAAACTCCAAAACCTTCAATCTTTCCTCTTCAAGCCTCTTCTCTTGAGTCTTTATTTTCGCCTCCTCAGGCGGGAGGACAGGCTTGAACGGAGCGAAAACCCGTATTCGTCTCTTCTTTCTCTTCTCTCTGCTCAACTTTCCTTCTCTTCCTTTAACTGTGCTTATGGTTGAGGAACACTTAAAAGGGATACGGTAGAGGATAGAATCTATGGTGGAAGTCTGGTATGAGTAAATTTCCGGCGATAATAGGCGTAGGTAGAACACGGTTTGGTGAGCATTATGAGCGTTCGCCGGAAAAGCTTATAGAAGAGGCTTGGTTGCGAGCTTCAGAGGAGGCTGGAATAGAACGTAAGGACTTGCAGGCGGCCTATGTAGCTGACTACTTCTTGCCTATAACCAACAAGTTCGGACTGGAAGAAGGTTTCCTTTCCGAGTTGACTGAGCTTCATGTCCAAATGGAGATAACTCGCTCCTTCAGCTCTGCGCTTTCCAACGCCTGCAATGCTATACAAGCCGGAAGATATAATCTTGTGCTTGTGGGCGGGATGGAGAAGATGACTGACCGTTGGGATAAAATACGTGACGATCTAATGCTCCTTGAAGACCCGTGGAGTTACTACGCCGGATGCACTCCAGAAGCTAACCATGAGCTAATGTTAAGGGCGTACATAAAAAAGTATGGAATCAAGGATTCAGAATTAGAGAAACTTAATTATGCTTTGGCTTATGTCGCTGTTAAAAACCATAAGCATGCACTGAAAAACGAGTATGCTCAATACCGTAGGGAAATAACGGTTGAAGATGTTTTGAAACAGCGCAAGGCTGCTCGAAAACCCTTGGGGCTCTATGATTTTGCTCCAATTTCTGATGGTGCTACGGCTCTCATCTTAGCAAGTTCTGAGGTAGCACAAAAATACACGGATAAACCAGTATATATTCTTGGTTGCTCATCCGCAACGGATTACATAACCTTCTCCTCACGGGAAGACCTAACGCGTTTTCTTGTTACCCGTATTTGTATGGAAAACGCTTTGAAAATGGCTGGAATTTCACTCAAAGATATAGCACTTGTTGAGCTTTACGATCAATCTACGGTTATGGAAATGGTTTCCTTAGAAGATTTGGGCTTTGCTCGTGAAGGGAAGGCTTGGGAGGCCATTTACGAAAGCTATCAGAACCATGATGGTTACTATATAATTGACGGAAAACGCCTGTACGTGAACACTAACGGTGGGTTAAAAGCGGACGGTAATCCGCTAGGAGCCACAGGCGGAGCCCAAGTTTTCGAAGTTTTCAAACAATTAAGGGGTGAAGCTGGGGAAAGGCAGATAGAGCTACTCTCAGAACCTTTCTATGCCTGTACTTTAGAGTTGGAGGGTTTTGGGACAAAGGGCTACGTTTACGTTTTTGGGAAGGAGTTGAGATGAGCAGCGAGCCGATAGAACGTAGAGTTTCATATGTAGGTGATCGCCTCCGAGGAAGCAAATGCATTTTATGCGGTAAGGAGTATTTCGACTTACGCGACTACTGTGGAAACTGTGGAAGAAAGAGTTACGGCAAAATGGCGCCCATCGACTTCTTCTTTGAAAAGGGGAAACTCGAAGTATGCACCTTTGTAAACAGGCCCACTAACAAGTTTACGAAGCTGGGCACTTATATATACGGCATAGTCTCGTTCCATAATGAGAAAGTTCGTGTTCCTGGACGCCTAACCGACAAGCTTTGGAAAGAAGACGACGAAATTGACCTTTCAAGTATGGAAGGACGAGAGGTTGTTCCAAGGTTTAGGCGGCGCTATGCCGTGAAGAAAAGCGAAATAGTTCCAACCATATCGTTGGCTTTCACATTCGCAGACGAATATTACCTACATCAAGAGTATAAGGCAATAAAGCCCAATATGGAATACGAGAAGCCAGGTATAGTAGGATACGGCGTTTACATTTCAAGGTTCAGAATAAGGGAGAGTTTTATAGAGCGTTCTGTGCCCTTCATAGATGAAGATGCTATTACCGCAGCTGTTGAAGCTGGAAAGCTAGCGTTAATTCACTCCGGGGTTGACAGTAGCTTAATAGGGAAGGTTTACGTGGGGTCGGAGTCGAACCCCTACGCTGTCAAACCTATAGCCTCGAAAGTGGCGCAAGTATTAAAGCTGGGTGAGGAGGATAAAGCCGATGGTGTTCAATATGTCGACGCTGTGGATACCGAGTTCGCATGCAAAGCCGCAACAAGCATGTTCAA
This sequence comes from Candidatus Bathyarchaeota archaeon JdFR-04, assembly GCA_002010925.1. Lineage (GTDB taxonomy): Archaea > Thermoproteota > Bathyarchaeia > Bathyarchaeales > UBA233 > UBA233. The sequence goes on along the minus strand of MTLR01000105.1, from coordinate 1,701 downwards.
AGACGCTGCCTCCCTAGTTTTCTATCCCGACTCCCACGTTTCCTGCGCTATGGTCATTGGAACCGACAACAGCCAAGCAGCCCCAAGAGGCGCTCCTGGAGGCGAACTCGACTTCTTCGTTGGGTATGGCGGATGCGCCTTCATCTTTGGAATGCACGATGTAATCGCAGAAATTGAAGGATGGCACTCCTGCACTTCAGATACTCCGGATTTCTGGCGAAGGGACGGCGAACCCTTCCCACGGCACGGTGGAAGATTTACTGGAGATCCAGCCTATTTCAAACACGTAGGAAAAGCGGCAAAGAAGCTAATGGAAAAGCTTAGACTTCAACCCAGCGATATACAATATTTCATTTCCCATCAGCCGAATATCCGTTTTCCGGTAAGGATAGCCAAAGCCTTAGGCTTTAAAGATGAGCAATACATGCCTGGACTTCAAGTAGCCCGGTTTGGCAACACTTACTCTGGAGCTTCACCCATAGGTTTAGCAGCGGTTCTCGACATAGCCAAACCTGAGGAAAGAATCCTAGTCGTTAGCTACGGATCTGGAGCTGGAAGTGATGCTTACCTCTTTCGAACAACAAAACAGCTTCCAGAAAAACGGGAACGCCAAAAGTTTAACATCCAATACCAAGCGCAAAATCCATACATAGAATACGTGGACTATGGAACATACCGCAAACTAAAACTAGGACTAGAAACAGACTAAAAGGTTAAACAAAAGGGATTTGGTGTCATTGGCTTTAAGCTGGATTCTTCAAGTCTGGTATTCCCCAATAAAAGCATTTAGAGAAATAACTCAGAAACCGGATATTCTAGGGCCAATTGTGATACTTGTAATAGCCTCCTTGATCGGCGCAGGATTCCAACAAATTGCCCAATCAAAGATTTTAGTTGAAAGCCTTATTCCGGAAGGAGAAGAATGGACAAGTTCTACTAAATTTTGGACTTCAAACGGCATTTTAAGCAACAACACAAAAGACTGGCTCATGGGTAACCAGAGCATTCAATCCTTCGTTAAGAATAATACTCAGATATGGATGAAACTTAACCTCTCAGAAACCGACCAAACAATTAACTGCCCTAAAGAAGGAATCACGAAGCTTTACTTTGGATTAAAATGGAACCACTCCGACAACATCACTCCCAACGGCACAAGAATACAGTTGCTTTCCCCCGACGAAACAAACTTTTTTGAATTAAACCTAACCCAAAACCTACAAGAAAGCAATGTATGGTCAAACATAACCTTGAACATAGCTGAGGAAAACGGCTGGCTTGAAGAAGGTACTCCCACATGGGAAAGAATTACGGGTATAAAATTTGAGCTGAACTGGAATATTTCTAAACGTGGAAACCTAACCCTATTAATTGACGATCTAGCCTTTGGTGGGAAGTTTGAACCCTTAACTACGTACCGGTTTTATTTAGACAACTTTTTCTATGTAGTTTCTGATTTTCTGATTTTCTGGGCAACATATTTCGCCGTACTGTTCGTCTTTCTGAAAGCATTTGCCTTTGAAGCAGAAACGTCTAGCAAATTGCTGTTTGCAACCGTAGGCTATACTTTTTCCGTGCAAATACTTCAAAACACACTCTCTCTTTTGCTGGCATCAACATTTCCAACAATCTATGTTGGTTATGCATTGACTCTTCAAAATGCGATAAATCAAAACTGGGCCCCATTACTACCGTATCAAG
>MTLR01000084.1 GCA_002010925.1 Candidatus Bathyarchaeota archaeon JdFR-04 | reverse complement strand
AGAGGACAGACAGCTAGACAGAGAAATAGAAATCGTAGTTAGGGAACTGATTCAAAACGGAAAATTGGTTGAGGCAATAAAAGAAGTAGTGTCGCTGGTTTAGGCTAGCTGTTGAAGAGCCCTTAACCTCTTAATGATGTTCGGATGCGTTGAGAAGATTTCTAAAAGCCTATCTACGAATGTAACTTCTCGTTTCAAAAGATCCCGAACTATACGTTGATCTCCGCTGAAATGGGCTATCGCGGCAGCATCTACATCAGCTCTATCGGGATCCGCGATAAACAAGGCCTTCAACGCATTAAAGTTTGATGTTTCCTTCCGGAATCGTTTCATTCTCCTTGAAGCATATACGATTTTAGCTAGTCCCTCTGAAAGTTTCCTTGCACCATCGTCCACTATTGAAACACTATGCCTGTCCGCGTAGTATTCACGTACTCGACTTAAATACAGTATAAAAAGATTAAGGAACCACGCCAAAAACATAGCACCCATACCTATTAACAGCCCAAATCCTCCGCCTTCCTCTCTTCGGCTTCGACTAAACATAGAAGAAAGCATCAGACTATAGCCTATATAGAAGAGTATAGCGGGAAGTATAGAAACGAACATCATAACCTGCACATCTCGATGCTTTAAATGTCCTAGCTCGTGCCCTATAACCGCTTCAATCTCTTCGTCGTCCAAGGTTTCCAAAAGCCCAGTTGTCACCGCGACGCGGCTTCCGGCAATAGGAGAGCCATAAGCAAAAGCGTTAGGTATTGGAATTCTCGCAATCATAACTTTGGGCATTTTGATCTGGCTCTTTATGCTCAATCGTTCAACAATACCGTAAAGTTTCGGATTATCAGCTTTCCGGATTTCCTTGACACGATATACAGCATCTATTATATAGGGTGAAAAAAGCCACTGAAGAATGTTGAAAGTTACAACTAAAATGCCAATCAGCATGAAGTCTAAAGTCCCAATCAGGGTAAGTATAACTGTAAAGAAGAGAGTTGACAAACCAATAATTACAGCTAACGTTCCTATCATAGACAATCGGAGTTTCCATAAGCTCATAGGTCTATTCCCTAAGAATCGAGACACATAAACGGTTGCTTATATCTTTTACTGTTATTCCTTTAAATATTAACAATCTTTATTTTTTAAGAAACTTAGGGGAAACAAACTTGGACTTGTTTGAGGTTATTGCAAAGAGAAGGAGCATAAGACGATACAAGCCGGAAACTATACCATCAGAACATTTAGAAAAGATTTTAGAGGCTGCTCGTTTAGCTCCTTCAGCAAAGAATCGACAACCATGGTACTTCATATTGGTTCAAGAGTTGGAACGGAAGAAGCTTCTGGCTAAGGCTGCCATGAACCAGGAATTCATCGCAGATGCCAATGTGGTAATTGTGGCTTTAGCCGACTCTGAGGCTTCACCTAAATGGTTCAAGCATGACGTTATGATAGCCGTTGAACATATGGTTCTGGCATCTACAAGCCTAGGATACGGAACTTGTTGGATAGGCGCCTTCTCCGAAGAACAAGTAAAGAAGCTGTTAAACATTCCAGAGAAGCTAACTGTTGTTGCTTTATTACCAATAGGTGTTCCCAACGAAGACCCCCCGCCTAGACCTAGGAAAAACATAACCGAAATATTCTTCAGCGAAGAATACGGTAAACCCTTAAGGCTTCAAGAAAGGCGAAAAATATGAAACGCCAGCTCGAAAATGTATATGAGTATATCGACGGAAATACTCGGGATTTTGTAGAAACCCTAATTCGACTCGTTAGACAACCAAGCATTTCAGCAAAGGGAGAAGGAGTAAAAGAATGCGCTGAACTTGTCGAAAAAATAATGCGGGAAACGGGGCTTGAAACAAAGCTAATTCAGCCGGCAGAAGGAAACCCTCTGGTTTATGGTGAAATAAAATCCAAAGAATCAGACAAAACACTTATGTTTTATAACCATTACGATGTCCAACCACCAGAACCAATTGAACAATGGATATCTGGTCCCTTCAGCGGCGAAATCCGTGAAGGAAAAATTTATGGAAGGGGCGCATCTGACAACAAAGGAAATCTTGTTTCAAGACTAAAAGCAGTAGAAGCACTTCTAAAGATATTTGGCGAGTTACCTGTCAATGTTAAGTTTGTGGTTGACGGTGAAGAAGAGATAGGAAGCCCTCATCTTAAGCAGATAATTGAGAAACATAAAGAGTTGTTCGCTGCTGACGCTGTCATTTGGGAGTTTGGTGGAACGAATCGGAAAGGCAACCCTTGCCTTTACCTTGGGCTTAAGGGAATTCTCTCTGTTGAACTTCAGGTAGAGGGTGCTGTTAGGGATGTCCACTCAGCCAACGCTCCTCTCGTTCCAAACCCTGCTTGGCGACTGGCATGGGCGTTAAACCTCATAAAAAACGAGAGAGAAGAAATCCTAATTGAGGGATTCTATGAAAATGTAAGGCCTCCCTTGCCTGAGGAATTACAATATGTGGAAAAGATTCCATTTGATGAAGAAGAATGGAAAGAAGAGTTAGGATTAAAGGAGTTTCTTTTGAAAAGAAGCGGAGTTGAAGCCTTGAAAGCCTTGCTTTATCAGCCTTCATGCACTATAAACGGCATGATTTCTGGATATACAGGTGTTGGCTCTAAAACCATCGTGCCAAAAACAGCCATGGCAAAACTGGATTTCCGCCTAGTTCCAAACCAAACCCCAAGTGAAATCTTCAGAAAACTTGTCAATCACCTTCGGAACAGCGGCTTCAAAGACATTAAAATCACGAAATACGGTTCAACTGAGCCAGTAAAAACATCAATCACTCATAAGTTTGTAAAAACAGTCGCAGAAACAGCTGAAAAAGTGTATGGTAAACAGGCCGTTATCTATCCACTGAGCCCTGGCTCTGGCCCTATGCATCTATTTAAACAAGTGTTGGGCTGTCCCATAGTCTCAGTTGGATGTAGCCATCCCGAATCAAATACTCATGCACCTAACGAGAACTTAGAGATTAAAAGCTTTATAAAGGGAACAATGTTTATAGCCACATTACTTTGGGATTTCGCCTCTTCTTCTTAACCTCTTGAAGGACGCTTATAATATGGGGTTTAAAGCCTCCATAACTCGGAAAGGCGCGGTTCTTCTTGGGAAATATGTAGCATGCGACGGATTTGAAGAAGCCTACCCCCTGAGAGTCGTGACCCATGCACACGCGGATCATCTTATTGGGCTACAGCAGAGTTTAAGAAAATGCAAAAAGGTTTTGATGACTTCTGCCACAAAGGATTTAATTGACGTGATGAAAAATCCGCTTTTTCTTATGATGGGGAAGGTCAAAACGTTAGAGTATGGTGAAACACTCATCTACCGAGAAGAAAAGCTATCCTTTCACTTTTGTGACCACATTTTAGGGGCAGCTCAAGTTTTAGTAGAGGATACTGAAGGAACTCGAATCCTTTATACTGGTGATTTTAAACTTCAAAAAACCCCAGTTGTAGAAGCTGATGTTTTGGTTATAGAAGCCACCTATGGATGCCCATCGAGAAGTCGACCTTTCGATGTGGAAGTAGAGGACGTTCTCGTTTCACTTGTAGAGGAGGGGCTACGACAGGGTGTGGTTTATGTCTTTGGGTATCATGGTAAAATCCAAGAAGTAATGCAGATATTACGCAAAGCGAGGATAAGGGTGCCGTTTGTTGTTCCTGAAAAGGTCTTTCATGTATCTAAAGTATGCGAAAAATATGGAATGCATTTGGGTAGGATTATACTATCCAAAGAGGACGAGGGAAAAAAGCTTTTAAGTAGCAATTCACCTTGTGTGGCATTCTACCATATGGGTTCTCGGAACAAGAAGGGAAAAGACGCTTTCCGGATATGTGTTAGTGGTTGGGAGTTTCAAGATGTTTGTCGCCGAACGAATGAAAGAGAATATGTTGTTGCCTTGAGCGACCATTCTGATTTTGAAGGACTTCTTGAATATGTAAGGCTTTGCCAGCCAAAAGAGGTAATTACTGATAATTACCGAATGGGAGATGCCAGAACTTTGGCTAGGGAAATCTGGAGACGTTTAAAGATTCCAGCCAAACCTTTTCCATAGAAAGGAATAGTTATGTACGAATAATCTGATAATTCTAATTAATCAGTAAAATTTAAATATTCTGATACGTCATTATTTTCAGGTGAAAAAAATGTGCACAGATAAAATGAAGTGCGAAGCTCAAAGCCCTCTTACCTGTTGTAAACTAGACGCTTTAATCACAATAGACGATAGAGGTCAAATTGTATTACCCAAAGAGATTAGGGAAAAAGCTAAGATAAAAGCCGGAGACAAGCTAGCAGTTGTAACATGCGAAAAAAATGGAAAAGTTAGCTGTCTCACTTTGGTAAAAGCAGAAGAATTCAAAGAAGCCATAAGAAAGGCGTTTGGGCCCTTATTAGAGGAACTATTGCGGTAATGAGGCCTAAGTTATCAACCATTTCCTTTTCCAAGTAGATGCCTCAGACAATCACATAGTATGACCGTCAAGTCTCTCTTTTGATTTAGGAGTGTAAAGTCTGCCTCTTTAGAAACCATAAAATTGAAATAATGCACCCTTCTTTTATTGAAAGGCACATAAGTTTAGAGACGTCTAAATAAAAATGGAGTGTTAACCTCCGTGGAAGTTGAAGTGTTAGAAAGGGATGATACAAACTTACGTTTACTTATTAAGGGTGTTCACACGGCTTTCTTGAATGCATTACGTAGAACAATTATATCGGAGGTGCCTTGCATGGCAATAGACGAGGTTGTTGTAATTGAAAATTCTTCCATACTTCATGATGAGATTTTGGCGCACCGACTTGGGCTTATACCATTAAAAACTGATTTAGAATCCTACAATCTTCCTGAGAAGTGTCCTTGTCAAAGCGAGTTCGGATGTAATCTTTGCCGCGTGACGTTAACTCTTCAGAAAGAAGCAACAGATTCTCCTGTTACCGTGTATTCAGGTGATTTAAAAAGCGAAAACCCGGAAATTATCCCGGTAAGCCCGCATATTCCTATAGTTAAATTGGCTACTGGACAAAGAATAATGTTAGAAGCTTATGCTAAGCTTGGGAAGGGCAAGAAACACGCTAAGTGGCAACCAGTATCTATGTGCACCTACAAGTATATGCCAAGAATAGGAATTCTAGAAAACTGTGATGCATGCGGCGAATGCATTAGAATTTGCCCCAAAAAAGTCTTTACGAGAACTGGAAACAGAATCGAAATTCGTAACTTGATTACTTGTACTTTATGTCAAGATTGTGTTGATGTTTGTCCAAAAGACTCTAAGGCAATAAGAGTGGAATGGGAAACTAACGCTTTCATCTTTCATGTAGAAACTAACGGGGGACTTTCACCAGAAACAATAATTTTTGAAGCGCTTAAAATCTTGGATGAAGAGTTCAAGGAACTTATTAAAGAGTTTAAGGTGGCGAAGGCTTGAAGAAATTGAAAACCACAAATCCGGAGTTAATGGATTTAATAAGGTTTCTAAAAAAAGCCGCTCGAGAGCATAACGCGAAGATATGGAGGGATTTAGCTAAAAGGCTTTCAACCTCGCGTAGGAGACGCGTTGCAGTGAACCTCAGCCAAATAAACCGTTACACTGAAAAAGGAAATTTTGTAGCTGTTCCCGGAAAAGTCCTTGGAAGCGGCAACCTAGATCACCCAGTAAAAGTTGCAGCTTTCTGTTTCTCAGAAAAAGCAAGAGAAAAAATACTGAAAAAACGGGGCAGTTGCCTCACTTTTTATCAGTTGGTAAAAAGGAACCCTAAAGGTTCAAATGTTAAAATAATGGGGTGAAAAACCTATGAAAACAATGGCTCAACGAACCTCAATAATCGACGCAACCAATCTGATACTTGGGAGAATGTCAAGCATAGTGGCAAAACGCCTACTAAAAGGAGAAAAGATAATTATAGTAAACGCAGAGAAAGCCGTAATTTCGGGGAAAAGGAAAAGCAAAGTAAAAGAAGTAAAGGAATTTCTTTCCGTTGGGCATCCGTGGAAGGGACCCTTCCATCCTAGGCGGCCAGATCGAGTAGTGAGGCGAACCATACGTGGGATGCTTCCTTATAAACAGCCAAAGGGAAAATTAGCCTATAAAAGACTCCGCGTGTATATTGGAGTCCCAGAAGAACTTCGAGATATGGAGAAAGAAACTTTGAAAGAAGCTCATGCGAACAAACTACGTTGCCCCTACTTCACAGTTGCAGAATTAGCCAAGGAGATAGGCTGGAGTGAAGAAACATGACACCTAATCCGCGGAAGGTTATAGTGATAAGTGGGAAACGGAAAACAGCTATAGCCCGAGCTGTTATTAGACCTGGCAACGGAAAAATAAGAATAAACAAAATTCCTCTTGAAATCTTCCAACCCGACATAGCAAGAGAAAAAATGTTGGAACCCTTGATGCAAGCAGGCGATGAGGTTTGGAAGCAGATTGATATAGACGTAAAAGTTTGGGGAGGAGGGTTCATGGGGCAAGCTGAGGCGGCTAGAATGGCCATAGCTAGAGCTCTTCTTAAATGGACAAAAAGTTCTCATCTTCGTAGAGTCTTTCTAGTTTATGATAGAACTATGATAGCTGGTGACCCCCGAAGAAAAGAACCCAAAAAATTCGGAGGGCCGGGAGCTAGGGCTAGAGATCAGAAAAGCTACCGATAGGAGGTTTAAGTTGTATGATAATTCCGGTCAGATGTTTCACGTGTGGTAAGCTTATAGCAGATAAATGGGAGGAATTCGCCCGAAGAGTTCGCGCCGGGGAAGACGCGGGATGGGTTCTCGACAGCTTAGGAATAAAAAGGTATTGCTGTCGACGTATGTTTCTCTCACACGTAGAAATAATAGATGAAGTGCTCAAGTTTTTCGAGGAAGCTTATCGAAGGAGGGCAGCTAGACCCTATTAGGGAGAGAGGGAAATGTCTACAGTTATAGATGATATTGTTGCACGAAAAATTTTCGATAGCAGAGGAAACGAAACCATAGAAGTAGACGTAATAACTCCTTCAAGCTTAGGAAGGGCATCGGCACCATCAGGAGCAAGCAGAGGAAAAAATGAAGTTTCACCTTATCCACGAAGAGGAATAGACGAAGCCTTGAAAAAAATCGAAAACATAGTTGTTCCAGAGCTTTTAGGAATGAATGTAGATATGCAAGAGGAAATTGATGAAGCCCTTGTAGAAATAGATGGCACAGAGAACTTCATAAATATTGGCGGAAACACCGCCTTCGCGTTGTCTCTTGCAGTAGCGGAAGCAGCGGCAAACGCCTACGGCTTACCTCTGTTTCAATATTTAGGGGGGCAACTCGCTTATGAACTTCCCTACCCTCTTGGAAATGTTATAAGCGGTGGAAAACATGCAGGAGACAAAACGCCTGATATTCAAGAGTTCCTGGTACTACCGATCGCTGCAAGAAGCTTTCAAGAAGCAGCAAAAGCCAATACACTCGTCCACAAGGAAGTTGGTAAAAGATTAAAACAAGCCACTAAAGACTTTAGTGGCGGAAGAAGTGACGAGGGAGCTTGGATTGCAAAGTTAGGTGATTATGAAGCGTTAGAGCTTATCTCAAGCGTTTGCGAAGAAGTGAGTGAGGAGATGGGTTTTGAATGTCGGGTAGGCTTAGATATAGCTGCTTCAACCTTGTGGAACCCAAAAACCAAGAGGTATATTTACTCCCGAAGTAACAAAAAACTTGACTCCGGTGAACAACTAGAGTATATCTTTCAATTAATTAAGCAATTTAGACTCGTGTATGTAGAAGACCCTTTCCACGAAGAAGACTTTAAAAACTTCGCAGAGCTAACCCGAAAAACGGAAAAATGTCTTATCTGTGGAGACGACCTCTTCGTTACTAATGAAAAACGTCTAAAACATGGCATGAAAACAGAGGCAGGAAACGCCATAATAATAAAGGTTAACCAAGTAGGTACGCTTGCTCGCGCTATGAGGACCGTGAGATTAGCTAAAAAAGGAGGATATGTACCTATAATTTCTCATCGTTCCGGAGATACTGTTGACTGGCATATTGCCCATTTGGCTGTAGGCTTAAATTGCCCCATAATAAAGACTGGTATCGTGGAAGGAGCTCGAATAGCGAAAATAAATGAGTTGATAAGGATAGAAGAACTCCTTGGGAACAGAGCGCAAATGTCTAGTTTACCAAGGTTGGGTTAAATTTGGCTGAAAAAAAGGACCAAGAAGAAACTATAAAAGAAGGCGAAGAAGGCTCATCTCAGACGGTTACCGCGGAAGAAGAACTTTTGCTTCCAAGGGATACCTTGCTTTCAGCTGGAGTCCATATAGGAACACGGATGAAAACCAAAAACATGGAGCCATTTATCTATCGTGTCCGACCTGATGGACTCTTTGTGCTTGACATAAAAAAGACAGATGAACGTATAAGAATAGTCGCTAAGTTCTTAGCCCGTTTTGAACCCTCGAAAATAGCAGTTGCTTCAGCTCGGCTCTACGCCCAACAACCAGTCAAAAAGTTCTGTGAAACAATAGGCGCTACGCCCATTATCGGAAGGTTCATTCCAGGCTCATTCTCGAATCCTCTCTATCCTAATCGGCTAGAACCAGATGTTCTCTTAGTTTCCGACCCCCGCGCCGATTCTCAACCGATTAAGGAAGCATCTTTGATAGGGATTCCGGTCGTGGCCTTGTGTAGCACCGATAACGACTTCGCCGGAATCGACTTAGTAATTCCAACGAACAACAAGGGAAGAAAAGCCCTTGCAACAATCTACTGGCTTTTAGCCAGACAAATATTACGAGAGAGAGGTGAACTAGCACTAAACCAGGAGTTAAATGTATCCATAGAAGAATTTGAAACAAAAATCACACGGGAGGAAACCTAAACGGCGAGGGTCAGACTTCCAAGTCAAGCAGGAGCTTTCTACGAAGCCAATCCCCAAGCTTTGAAAAGACAGATAGAAAAGTGCTTTCTAGATCAGCTCGGCCCAGGGAAACTTCCAGAAGTTGAAGAGAAAGGGGCAAGAAAAATAGTTGGGCTTGTATGTCCCCACGCAGGTTACATGTATTCCGGACCAGTAGCCGCTTACGCCTACTACGAACTTGCATTAGATGGCAAACCTGAGGTTATTATTCTCCTAGGTCCGAACCATATGGGCTATGGCAGTGGTTTGGCAATCATGAAAGAAGGGAGTTGGCGGACGCCATTAGGTGATGTTGAAATAGACACGGAAACAGCGGACAAGATCCTAAAAGAAACTAACATT
>MTLR01000033.1 GCA_002010925.1 Candidatus Bathyarchaeota archaeon JdFR-04 | reverse complement strand
AAACAGTTTAGTTGACGGGCAATACTACTACGTCACAGTTACAACAGAGAGGGGAACCTCTTTCAGCTGGGGTTTCGTACCGTGAACAGAAGAAAATTTTTGCGAAACAGAATGGGCGCGTCTAACATTATTGGAACCATATTCTTCGTAGTAATAGCGATATCAGTCACCACAGGAGTTTTCTTCTGGACATTAATGCAAAATTTCGTATATCAAGAAGCTGTTTTAGAAAGCAACCAAATTGACCATTACCGGTTTCTTGAGGATGTAGAAGCTGAAAATGGCGTATACACCGTTCTTTCTGGCCACCGAGTTCAAGTTAGTGCTAAACTAACAAATCTGGGCTCCGTGGCAACTAAAATAGTGAATCTATGGGTTTATGATGTTACATTAGAAAAGTATGGATTTAATGATACAATTAATACCGTGCTCAATCTAAATCTGAAGCCAGGGGAATCTAAAAACGTATCTGCTATAGTAACAATTTCAGGGGCAAGCAATAGTGACGAATTCAGATCCTGGTTCATTACTTCGAGAGGAAACGCCATTTCCATACAAGAAAAATATGAACTCCCAACAGAGTTAGCTCCCCAAATTGGTTCTCTAATCTTTAACTTCGTAGAATTTAGATATTTCACTTACCAAACAAGCACACGGCTACAGAACTACCCCAGTGGGACCAAAAGTTACAACGTACCATCAAATACTTACATAGCATTTGGAGCTAAAATAACAAATGTTGACCCGGACAGAAGAACAATGACTATAGATTCACATTCGCTCATTTGGGTTCCAGATAACGTTAGAGCCGCATCAGTACAGCGTGGAAAATTGTTCTACGTTGTAAATGTTGATTCCAACGGAAATATACTTTCTACTTTTACGGACATTTCAATTGAATATGGTCAAACAAAACTTATTGTCTTCGCTTCATCTGAAGACGGTAGCTTTTCTAGTGCTGACAGAGTAAAGTTTGAGGCAATTCCTTGGAGTGGTCATACTATATGTTCCTTTATCCTAATACATGGAACCTTTGACAGTACACCTTATGGACAAAACATCCCCTTCGTTGCGCTTTATGTAGAATAGCGAAAATATCCATAGAAGGCTTCGAGTTCCTTTACTTATTTATTAACCATTTCGTTTATGGATTTCTCCATGGTGTGTCCACGGCAGTAAACCAACACTTTTTTAATGCCTTCAACTTTTAATGCAGCCTTTTTAACGTCCATAGCAAGTTTGAAGGCTATTGGACAGAAGGGGCTGGAAGGGACAAATTCCACTTCAACTACTCCCGGTTCTATTTCCCTAACATTAGTTATCATGTTCATTTGCCCAAAAGTTAAACCCGTTTCAGGATCAACGACTTTTCCCACTTCGTTTCGAATCTTCTCCTCAAGTTCTGTCAATTATTTTCTCTCCCAGACGTGTTAAGCAATAGAAGTAGAGGGATTAATAATTGTTGCGCATTTCCTTGAGTTTTTGCTGATACATTTTCCAGCTTAACGTCATTGTTCTTGGATGAGAAGCCTTAACCTCATCAACTCGAGGGACAGCCGTATTTTCCGGAGCTTTGAGTAATTTTTCCGGGTTTTCATAGGCTTCTTTTACTATTTTCCGCATGGTTTCAGCGAATTTGTCTAACGTTTCCTTTTCGAAGGATTCTGTTGGTTCGATCATTAATGCTTCCTTAACAATTAGGGGGAAATAAATGGTAGGTGCATGGAAACCATAGTCAAGTAAACGTTTGGCTATATGCAAGGCTGAAATACCTGTTTGTTTTTTCAGCCTTTCCGCGCTAAAGACGCATTCATGCTTTCTAGGCTTCGCTTCATCGTAAGGAAGCGTTAAGCCTTTAATGCCACGCAACTTTTTCACGAGGTAATTGGCGTTAAGAACCGAAACCTCAGCTATTTGCTCTAATCCTTCAGCGCCAAGGCTAAGTATATAGGCATAAGCCTTAAGAAGCACAGCCACATTTCCATAAAAGCTCCGTATCTTACCAACACTATATGGTCGATTATAGTCAAGCCTATAGCGGTTACCATCAAAAACTATGCGTGGAATTGGCAGAAATTTAGCGAGTTGTTCAGAAACTCCTATCGGTCCGGCTCCCGGTCCACCACCGCCATGGGGTGTTCCGAAAGTTTTATGAATATTTATGTGAACTATGTCGAAGCCCATGTCACCGGGTCTAACCTTTCCTAAGATGGCGTTAAGGTTGGCACCATCATAGTATAAGAGGCCGCCTGATGAATGAATTATTTTCGCAATTTCTTCGATATTTCTTTCGAATATCCCAAGGGTATTTGGATTAGTTAACATAAGTCCCGCCGTGTGTTCGGAGACGGCCTCTTTTAAGGCTTTTAGATCTACGCATCCTTCATTGTCTGATGGCACAACTACGATTTTAAAGCCTGCCATCGTTCCGCTAGCTGGGTTAGTTCCATGCGCCGAGTCCGGAACTATAAGTTCTGAACGCTTCGTCTCGTCACCGTTAAGCTTATGGTAAGCGCGCATTATGAGGGCGCCTAAGAACTCGGCATGGGCTCCAGCAGCCGGTTGGAGGCAAACCTCATACATACCTGTGATTTCAGCAAGCCATCGTTCAAGCCAATAAAGTACTTCAAGAATTCCTTGAACTGTTTCTTCGTTTTGGTAGGGATGAATCATTGTTATGCCTGGTAGTTCAGCTAACACCTCGTTTATCTTTGGGTTATACTTCATGGTGCAGCTTCCAAGCGGATAGAAGCCTAAATCAACCCCGTAATTCATTTGCGAGAGCCTAGTGTAATGGCGTACAACTTCAACCTCGGAAAGCTGTGGAAGTTTAGGAGGCTTTGTACGGCGAATGTTGGATGGTATAAGCTTATCTATTTCGCCTATTTCCCGTTGAATAGTTTCTTCGGCTTTTGGTAAAATGAAGCCCCTTCTTCTGTTGTTTCCAAGCTCGAAAACCATCGGTTCGTTCCAGAAGGCTTGCCTAAAATTTTGAACCATAACTACTTTCCCCTCACAATTTGTTCCAACGCCGCAGCTAAACGGTCAATATCATCCTTTGAGTGTACTTCGGTTACACAGTAGAGAGCTGTTTCACCAAGCTCTGGAAAATCTCTTGAAACATTTTTCCCTCCGTGGATACCACACTTTAAGAGCCTACGGTGAACCTCGTTCACAGCCAAGCCCGCAGCATCAAAGTTTACAGTGAACTCCTTAAAATGAACTGAATTAAAAACTGGAACACGCAGCCCCTCAATCTCCGATAACATTTTAATGGCATAGTTTGCCTTCAGCATTATGGTTTTGCTGAGCTCCCGAAAACCTTTAGGTCCAAGCAGAGCCATGTAAACGGCGGCGGCAACGGCGCATAAGGATTCATTGGAACAAATGTTAGAGGTGGCTTTTTCCCTTCGAATGTGTTGTTCACGAGTTTGAAGAGCCATACAAAAAGCTTTGTGATTTCCGTTAACAGTTGTGGTCATTCCGATTATGCGTCCAGGCATCTGTCGAACCAAACGAAGGTCGTTGCGACAAGCGAAAATTCCAAGTAATGGTCCGCCATAGTTCATCGGATTCCCTAGGGGTTGTCCCTCACCCACCACTATGTCAGCGCCGTATTCTCCCGGAGGCTTTAGTACTCCAAGAGAAGTCGGGTCAACCCCTACTATGAAGAGAGCGCCCTTAGCGTGGGTTTCCTGCTCTATTTCTTTCACATTCGTTTCAATGAAACCGAGGTAAGATGGGTTTTCGACGTACACTGCGGCGGTTTTTTCGGAAATTTTTTCCTTTAAGTCCTGAAGGCTTAGCTGCCCGGTTTCTCTTTCATAATTTATTTCCCGTACGATTATTCCAGCTGGTTCAACATAAGTTTGAAGTGCGGTTTTCCTCTCCGGATGAATTATCTTTGGGATTAATACTTCGTTTCGATGTGTAACGCGAACAGCCATTCGAGCTGCTTCGCCCAGTGCAGAAGCCCAATCATACATGGAACAATTAGCTACTTCCATCTCGGTAAGTTCACATATCATGCTTTGATATTCGAATAGTATTTGCAACATTCCTTGGGATATTTCGGGCTGGTATGGCGTATAGGAAGTGGATAGTTCGCCCCTTCTTATTATAGCGTTTACAACAGCTGGAACATAATGAGGCCAGCACCCTGCGCCTAGGAAAATGGGCATATCTTTACAAGTTATATTTCGTGCTAGAAGCCTCTCCACATATTGTTTCACTTCAGGCTCGGAGCGCCCCTCTGGAAGGTTTAACCTCCGTTTTAACTGGTATTTTTCAGGAACATCTACGTAAAGTTCATCAATAGTTTTTATGCCTATTTCTTTCATCATTTCCTCTCGAGTCTTAGATAGAGAGTTAGGGACGTAAGGATGGCTATTGGAAGCCAAAGTTTTCACCGTTGAGATTCTAACTAAAGCAGAAAGACACTCTTTAAACTTTTCAGGAACTCACAGCATCCTTTAATCTTTTAACCGTGAGTTCGGCTAACATTACCGTTTGCTCGGTTGACAAGTAATGTACCACTGAAGAATCGTATAAGACATTGGCAGAAGCTGAAAACTCATCTGTAGCTTGCCTTAATAGAAAGGTTAAGGGAACAAGCGGAAGAGCCTTAACTTTAACGCTGTAATCCGCCAGCTTAAGCCTTTTTCCACCCAAAATTTCCGCCGCTTCAACAAGCCTCTGAGGGTTTTCACCGAAAACTCTCACTAACGGATTAATAACCCTCTGATTATAAACGGTAAAATATATCCTTCCACCGGAAAGATTACGAAAAGAGGTAAGCGTAGAAGTTTCTGGAACATGCTTAGCTCCAGCGTATCCATAGAGTATGCAGTAAATGGCCTTTTTTGCGTGTTCAGAAACCTTTCTTCTTTTTAATTCGTCGAATATTTCACCATCTTCTAAGGAAAGCCTAAACTTTAAAAAGCTTAGCACATCTGAGTCTTTAAATCCTAGACGCCCTTTTAAGGTGGAAATCTTCTCGCCACAATGGTTCCAAGTCCATAGTTTGTCTTCTAACTTTTTGCACATAAACAAGCCCTCCACATTCTTAGTATTGAATCCCCTTTGTTGTGACCATTTCTTCCGGATGTTTAATGTCTATGATTTCGTTTACGAAGTCAGCGCGGTCAATTAAGGCTTTAGGGGCAAATCTGCCAGTCAAAACTACGTCCGTCTTTTTGGGAATAGAATCCAAAAACTCTAAGACCTCTTCGATTTTTAGAAGCTCACAGTAAAGTGCAAGATTAATCTCGTCTAGAATCAGAAGATGCGGCTTCTTTTCTTTCACGATTTTCCTGGCGAACTCTAGAGCTTTTTTAGCAAGTTTCTTATCGTCCTCACCGAGGTTATCTAAACCGTGCCATCCTCTCCTGCCGAACATGTAAATCTCATAATAAGGCGCCAATTTCTTTCGAATTTTGTATTCTCCCGTTTTCCTCCACCATTTAAGAAACTGAATAATTATAACTTTGCGATGGTGCCCCACGCTTCGAAGGGCTAATCCCAAAGCATTTGTGGTCTTTCCTCCGCCCGTTCCGGTGTACAAATATATGTAACCCATCTTTCTTCTCCAACCTTGAAATTATCCCTTCCTCTACATTAACTTTTAATAGCAACAAAACGTTTACTTTTCCTTAAAGGAAGTTTCACCGATGAGTTTCAACTACGAAGAATTGCTGGACCGGGCCTGTTCCAAGCTTCCAAGAACAATTGAGAAGCATGAACGATTCGAAATTCCAAGAGTACGCTCTTCAATTATTGGAATGCGGACGGTCTTCTATAATTTCCGGGAAATCTCTGAGATGTTAAACCGCGACCCTGCCCACCTCATGAAGTTTTTAACGCGGGAGATGGCTACAGCCGCTACCCTAAAAGAGACTCACGCTATCTTTCAAGGGAAGTTTTCCACAGAAACACTGGAACGTCTGATAAGTCGTTATGTGGAAAGATACGTAGTCTGCCCTGTTTGTAAACGCCCCGACACAAAAATCGTGAAGGAAAAACGCCTATCTTTCCTCCTATGCGAGGCTTGCGGAGCCAAGTCCTCCATAAGATCCATGTAAAACAATAGAAGCGTTGCCATATTGGAAGTATACATGAACCTACGAAAAATGGGAAAATGCGTTTTACTCGCCATATGCGATGCTGAAATTCTAGGAAAAACCTTGCGTGAAGGAAAAATAGTTTTTCGAGTAAAAGAAGAATTCTATAAAGGAGCCAAAGTCAACTTAGAAGAAGCTGTGGCTCTGATTGAACAATCAACAATCGTAAACTTAGTGGGTGAAAACATAGTTAAAAAAGCCGTGGAGAAAGGTTATGTTCATCCTGAAGCTATAATAAAAATCCAAGGAATCCCCCACGCCCAAATAATAAAGATTTAGGACAAATAAGTAAACTTTTTCGGGTTCACTTCCTCTTTCTGAAGTAAACTAAACCGTCTTTTTCAAGCACGTACTCGAAGCCGGCTTCTATCAGCTCAGTTATTTCCTCTGGTGTTTGAGCTACTCTAACATGGTAACCGTCGTCTGCCCTTGGGAAACAAGCTCTTTCAAGGTCTATGTAGATCAAAGTGTTTTTGATGCTTTTATGTCCAAGGAACTTCATAACATACAAGATGTCTTTGGTTTCATGGTAAAGCATTGTAGCCTTCCAATGTCTTATACTGCGGAAGGATATCCGCATTAGCCGGGGATTCTGAAGTTTGTAGGCAAGGCGTTTCCTCTGCTCCATAAAGCTTACTTTCAAAGCCATTTTTCCTGAACCTCCGAAAACGTGGACGCTTTTCCTTTTTAATCGGTCAAGCATCCCGATTAATTCGCTTGAAACTCTGAATATTCTCGGGTTGCTTCTCTTTTCAGGGTTATTGCACACTATGATATTGTTCTTGAAGTCTATGTCTGTCCATTTTAACCGCCAAGCTTCGCCAAATCTCATAGCCGTCTCTTTAAGAAGCCTAAGGAAGGTCGCTGTTTTTCTTCCGCAACCGCTTATTAAAGCGTCTATCTCTTCCTCGTAGGGTACGAAAGGAAATTTTTGGCATTGTTTATATTTCGGCCTCGTCCATCCTTGAATCCCATGGTATTTAACGAATCCTTCATAGGCTATACATAGCAACAGCTTGTAGCTTTCAGACCCATCCAAAGCAGCAATAGCTCTCTTAACAGATTGCGGGCTATGAAGGTCTGCGCCTAACCTTAGCAGTCGGTAAAGCAAAGCCTTTTTCTGCATTATAGTTGCTTCTTTGTATCCATTGTTTTTCAAATGAACCAGGTAGGTCAAGATTTCTCCTTTAATGGTTGCTAAATCGGACTCTGTGGCCCCCGCAGCCCTCTGCCGTTTCTTTTCTGTTTGCTTCAACGTTGCTGCCACTCTGGCCGAGTTTTTCGCTTCGCTTGGTGAAGCGCCTACTCGGCGTTCTCTGTTGTAGTCAGAAAAAGTATTTAATGCTTTCCCTATAATAGTCTGTTTCGATGAGGGTTGAGAAGTTACATTTTCACGGCTTTGGAGCGTCAGATCCTGCGCGGCTGGCTGAAAGGAGAGATCACTTTGAAAGACGTTCGCTTGCAGAAGGTTCTTTCCAGGGTTAGGCTTTTCAAGACTCTTGCCGGGGACGTTGAGCTTTACCTTGCTGTCCGCAAGAGGCTGGGGCTGGGTGAAACGGTAAAAACAGCTTCGGCATAGCCATCGTTGCCTGGGCTTTCCGCGTTTAGGATAGTAGAAGCCGTCCCGGTAGAAGCGGTTCTGCTCTCCGCAGTTTGGGCAGCATAGCGGTGGAAGCCCTAAGGCTACCTCTCCAACGGAAGATTCACGGTCCGGCTCAGCGTTGGCTTCCACCCCCCCACCCCCCCTGTTTATACAAACTGTTTATACAGTTCGCTTATACAACAGCCGTAACGGGGAATGTTCAATTTACGGGCTGAAACCCGCATAAATTGGAGGCCCCCCTCCCCCTACCGCTTCTTCCTGCCCACGGTTCGGCCGTCATTGAAGAGCCAGTAGAACATGCCTTCACGGGTTAGCCGTCCGCCGTGCGCCTGTAGATCCCGCACCAAAAGCTGGAAGTTTCCGTTGTCCGGCATGCACGCCCTCTCATACGGGCCTGAAGGGCCCTCCGCCCTCCGCCACGTTACATGTTGGGGGTTCCAGCTCCACCCGCGTTTCCGCTTCTGTTCTTCCCGGGCTTCAGGCGGAGCCAAAGCGGCCAAGTACTCTTCACACGCCTCAACAATCAACTGCGCAGCATCTCGGAGTTTAACGAGGAAATCCACGGTGCTCACGTTTGGTCACCTCACGGGCTTCCACCAATCCGGATAAACGTTTACAGCCTTGCCTTCCCGTTCCAGCCTCTTGAGTATAATTTCCACATTTTCTTGAGGCTGATTGCATATGGAAGCTACCTCGCTTGTGTGGGCGACTCCCCTAACCCTGGAAGCCTCAACCAACACCTTGAACACTTTTTCCATGTTTTCCCATGTTAGAGTATGAATTGATGGTTTTTGAACGTTTAACATGTCAGAAGCCTCTCGAATAGCCACCGTTTGGACTACGGTGATTTCTTTAGGCTTTTTTTTGCTCCAAATCGGTTAAAACTGGCTTAGTTTCTTTTTGTTGCAGACGTTCCAGACGTTCAGAGAGAGCTCCGGCAATGTATGTTTTGTAGAGTTCTTTAGGTGTTTCTGAGTAAATGCACCTATTTGAAATAAGCCATTTTTCAAACTCTTCTTGGCTAAAGAAGGTAGAAGAAATCACCGTTGACAGAATGGTTGGTTCTTCAAGCGTTTTTCCACTCCAATAGTATTGATGCACTCGGTGACTCTCATCTTTAAAGAGGAAGCCCCGGTTAAAAAGCCCGTTCATTATGGTGCGGGTTCTGTTTTGGCTTAGTTTAACTTTATGGGCTATTTCTTTAACTGTGTAAGGCTGTTGTTTGCCCGCTTCTTGGAAGATGTGGAGCACTTCGAAGGCTTTTGTTGGTAAGCTGTAGAGGGTTGGGAGGAGAATGGGCTTCACCAATTTTAAGGCGTTTGCCAAGTCCGAAAGGCTCGAAACCAGATAGGTTCCTCCATTGGATTCAATGAGGGCTCTTTGTTTCTGGTAAAGAAGCGTTATCACCTTTATCATGGACAAAAGCCTTTTAAAGTCTCTTCTCGCCTGAGTCTCCTCAGCTGGAAATAACGCACTTAACTTTTCAGCGTAGGGAACCAAAACTTTGTAGGGTTTAAGCTCATAAATTAGGCAGCGCAAAACCATCTCATCCTCACTGTAAGCGTCTGGTGGGTTGCTCGTCGCCGCCTGTTTACCCTGAAACTCTAAGATTCGACGGGTCTGCTCCTT
>MTLR01000142.1 GCA_002010925.1 Candidatus Bathyarchaeota archaeon JdFR-04 | reverse complement strand
CTTTGAAAAACTGGTGGAAGAGATTTTGAACAGGAAAATCGACCCTTACTCGGCGGCAAGCAAACTCGTTGCTGAACTGACGTCCAGCTGGAAGGGAGACTAAAACCCTTGGGTAAGCCTCAACTCGAAAAGGGACTAGTCCAAGTTTATACTGGTGATGGAAAAGGAAAAACCACAGCTGCCTTTGGACTAGCTCTAAGGGCCGCTGGACGCGGATTAAAAGTTTACATTATACAGTTCATTAAGGGCGGGTTTGACTACGGTGAGCTTCACATAATAGAAAAGGTTCCTAACGTAACTTTGAAAGCGTTTGGAAGAGGACAATTTGTAACCCAGATTCCGCCGCCAGAAGAGGACGTAAAACTAGCCAAGGAGGCGTTTCAACTGGCCAAAAAAGTTATAGGAAGCGGCAAATATGACTTGGTGATTCTAGATGAAGTCAATGTAGCGTTAAGCCTAAGGCTGATTTCCACTCAACAAGTTTTGAATCTGATAAAGAATAAGCCTTCACATGTGGAATTAGTGCTTACAGGGCGGTATGCTCCGCCAGAAATAATCGAAGCCGCGGATTTAGTTACTGAAATGAGGGAAGTTAAACATCCATTCCGAAAGGGGATATCCCCCCGAGAGGGAATCGAACATTAATGGTGCCTATTGTGGGTAGACAAAAAATTTGAAAAATGAAAATTTAGATAATTTTATTGGTGCATATTCATGGCTAGAGAAGGAAAGGGCAAAGTTGTAAACAGAGGCGGAACCAAATACCCCAAGATTTTCATTTACATACCCAAAGGGGTAGCCATGGACACTAGTTTCCCGTTTAAGGAGGGAGAGGACGTTATAGTGAGAATTGAGGGAGACCAACTAATCATCAGACGAAAATCTCCCAGAAATGAGGAAACCCCTACTCTACGTTTACAGATATAACAAACTCGCAGTATCCATCCCCTTTTGAGATGCATTTTAGCTCCTCAGCTTTGACGTTTCTTCCGATAAGTTCCTCCAATACCCCTTCTATGAATCCCTTAAGGAAATAGCACGAAGAAATATTAGAAGAGTTTTTCTCTGCAAAAGCGTTCTCCCAGATCCGTAGAGTAAGTTTACCTTTTCTTGGGTGCCACGAAGTTATCTCGCCTCTACCCCAGCCACAGCTTTCATAAAAACTAATTAAAAAGTTGCATATTTTACGTAAGTCTTTTGTTTCCAGCTCTTTCCTCATTGTTTTTATTAGGGATTTTCCAGCGCCTTTTCCAGCCATATACCATACTAGAGACGCGCCTGTTCCCAGCACCTTTTCTACTTCTTTCATCATTCCGTGAAGTGTTTCAACCCTTATGAGTACCCATTCTGCTCCTAAATGTTGTCTTCGTATAGATGGATAAGTATTTGTTGAGCTCTTTAATTGGGGATTGAACATAGACATTCATCCCTAGGAGCTCTTATAGTAGTGATATGGAATAGTGCCTAAAAGTAGCTATAAACTTTCTGAACAGAAAATAATTATTTAAATTCGAAATACAGTTTCAGCCTTTTTGTTTTTCCGCAAATCGTCTATCTAAATATTCGTGGAAGAAAAACCATACTGCAAACACCCCAATAGAAATGCCCACGCCTAAGGATAATCCGGTTATCAAAGCATTTTTAACCGGATCGCTTAAGGCAGTGATATCCACAAGCATAGCTGTAACCAGAAGTAATACTATGAAAAACATGTAGCCTTTCAGCCTTGTTTCCACCCTAACCTTCTCTATGGCTGTGTTAAACAATGTGAAAATAATCAAAGTCAACGCAATGATGCTTAACACTCTAGCACCATAATATATGCCTTCAGTGAACAGTTGAATATACTGAGCTCCAAGAAAGATGTTTACTATGCCATACNANGCAATAAGCGCTATACCCAAATCAGCCACCCAAATTATTGCGTTGCTTAAAGAGAAGGGTAGAGCGATTCCTGAAAGTTTTTCAAAAGCTTCATCCAGTCTAGCAACCTTTAGGAGTTTTCTAAAAGAGAAGTTTATCATTTTTATTACCAAAGCTGTTAGCAGAATCACTACTAACGTCACGAATATTTTGGGGATAAGCCTAACTGTTTCAGCTGCCATCTGCGCTAAGATTTCTCTGATTATTCTAATGATGTCCTCAGTCATCTCGCTCTCCCCTATTTACGTTATTAAGAGCAACAAAGTTCTGTATATTAAATATAACGTTGCCAAAACTATTGATAAGGCTAAAATTCTAAAAACGCCCAGAATTGTTTCTCTAGAAACTTCAACGGCAACTCGATATCCAACAACGCTGTTCTTGTAAAGAATCCGAGAATAAGTTCGAGCAACATCCTCTCGTATTACCGCTACCTCCGGAATGAAAATCGCTGCTAAAACCATTGCTAAAGCCTTAGCTAGGAAAAGAATAGAGAAAGCCAAACCATAGTTGCTTCCAAAAGCCATCCCAATGGGCGCTGAAACAAGCTGAGCAAGGTTGCTAATGATCACCAGCAAAATGCTTGATTTTACAGCTCCAAACCATTCATTGTACCGAGCGAAAAGAAAAGTTCCAATGAAGTTTGCTGCGGTAAAAGTAAAGGAAGTAAACACTGAAACACCTATGTGATATTCAGGTACGGGAACAAACCATACTAGAAGCGGCCCCAAAGCGTTTAACACTAACCCTAACCTCAACGCTTTAAAAGATCTTTTGCTCCAAACAAGCGACGCTGTAATGCTTGCCAACGTTCCAGAAAGACTCATGGAAGCCGCAATGAAGTCAGCTCCCCTCAATTCATTCATAAGATAAGGTGTCCAAACTATCCCAAACAGGTTTCCAGAGAGAAGTAGAATCACAAAGAAGAAGGAGGCTGAAAAAACTTTTTCAGGCTGCTCAGCCCTAGACGGGAAACCTGTCCTCTCTAAACTTGAAACGTCAACAAAGGAAATTAACACTGTGGAAAAAAGCCCAAGGAGCGTTCCTAAAGAAAAGATGGAGACAAACTTGTTCTCATGGGGTAAAAAGGCCAGAAGAAAAATTCCGATCCCATAACCAATAATGTTGGATATTCCCATAACAGCTGACCTTTTCGCTGTGATATCCTTTATTTCCACCTCGTTTAGCAAGCCGTAAATGGCAAATGAAAGAAATATGCTGAGAACCGAGGAGAAAACCATGTAAAGTGAATAAATAAGAGACACAGCTAAACTATGCCGGATCAGAGGGATGAAGAACCATGTTATCCTCTCTAAAGCATGAAAGAAAACGAGCTTAAACTTCACCCGCCTCATGAGGAAACTAGGACGTTTATATATTACGCTAGCAATCACAAGTGAAGCAAACGAGGAAACAAGTACTACGAAGGATATTCCTTCTACCATGTAACCAATTGAAACCAGAAAAATGACAAAAAGTCCTCTGGTAAGGGATATGTAAACACCTGCGAACAGTGCTTCCAGCACCATCAGCAACTTAAATCGGTAAAGGCCTTCTTGATTACCCATCCCTATAACCTTCAAATAAGAAAACATTGCAAAAACGACCTATATAAAATCTCAACAATTCCTCTTCTCTTCTCCAATCCATATGCCTTACCATAAATGCCAAATAATATTAATACTCGCCTCCTTCATTTTCCTAAACTATGAACAAAGTTAAAATACGCCAAGCCAACGAGGAAGATATAAAAGCAATTGAAAACATGGTCTTCGAATGGTTGAAATGGAAACGTAAAAGAGTCAAAACCATCATAAAAGTACTGAAAAGCAAGGATCACCTGATCTTAGTCGCAGAACTTGATAGTCAAATAATAGGCATTTTACATATGATCTTCTATCTTGACATTGTGCATGGAGCGACAAATTGTCACATCAATCTTCTTTTAGTAAAAGAGGATTATCGTGGGAAAGGAATCGGGAAAAATCTATTAAATGAGGCTGTAAAGTTGGCAAAGAAGAAAAATGTAGTTGAAATTCATGTGGATACTATATTNGAGGATGCTGCTAAGTTTTACCGTAAATTNGGGTTCAAAGATGACGGCGTATGGCTTGAATTCCCTCTTGAACAATAAAAACCTTTAGGCTTAATCGAAGGTTGAAATTGTAATTCTCATGTGAAGTAATAGTCTTTAATCGTCAAATGGTTATTCCGGAATCAGTGGATGTATCTCTTTGATTATATATTCAATGTATTTTGTCTTATCCGTCAGGTTAAATATGGTTATTGAGGCGTCTCTTGTTATGCCCACAACGTAGCCATACTCCCTTGAACGAGCTACTATATACCAAAGGTCTCCTCGCTTGCAGTAATCCTCAAAAAGCGAGGTATTAACAAGGTCCGGACCGTAAAGAGAAAGTTTGTCAACGTTTGGAATGTCCACGTTGTCAAAGAACGTTATCTTCGTGTCCTCAGGGTTTTTCAAGTGGAAATCGCGGAGTGTTTCAGGGGGAATTCGGGCTTCTACTATTCCTCCTATTTTCTCGAATAGGATTTCGCTTAGTTTGTTGGCTATAAAATTGGCGGTTCGCTTCTTCTCCACAACAGTTAGGAGAACCTGCTCTCCATGGTGGGTGAAGCTGAAAAGGGCTTCGATGGTTCGTGGTAGCGGTACAACTTTTCCGCGGTGGAAAACTCGAATTACATAATCATGGGAATAAACACCCATGACAGTTTTTTCCCTAGGTTTTGTTAAGAGATTTACAATTTCGGTTATAAGCGTAAATTTATAGTCCCCCTCTTCAAAGGACTCCTCATTTCTAAAGCCCTTAAGCCTAGTTGCAATCTCTTCAGGGGGTAAACCCTCCACAAGTTTGAAAACTTTCCCAGCAACAACCATTCTGTAATGGCACCCTAACCTACTATAACCGGCGCGTATCGAGAAAAGCCTTACGCAAAAAAGAGAAACTAAGTTTAGCTTTCTACCTTTGATTCTCTTCAAAAGCCTTGATACCACAAGCATTAGGAAAATCTACATTTTTCTTTAAAGTTTCACCATAACATTCTTCAGTTTATAACTTTGTTTTTAGGTGAACCTTGCCTAATCCTTAAAATATCCAATTTGTCTTTTATACTTGGGCATATAGAGGCATACTCTTCAATGTTGATTAAGGAGGTTATATTAGAAAATTTCATGTCTTATGATTATGCTAGGATACCGTTTCGACCGGGCGTAAACGTTATTTGTGGACCGAATGGTTCTGGAAAATCTTCGCTTCTTTTGGCCATCTCTGTATGCTTAGGGCAATCCTATACCGAGAGGGCTCGAAGGCTTCGGGACTTGATTCGATGGGGAAGAGATCAAGCGCGGATAACCCTTGTGTTGGATAACTCTAAAAGGGGTGGACGTAGACCTGTCCCGAAATTTAAAAAGGATCAGATATTTCTAACTAGAGTCTTACGGAAGGATGGCAACTACTGGTTCTCTTTGGAAAATCGAGCTGCAACCAAACAGGAAGTTCAAAGAGTTCTATCCAAACTAGGCGTGGACCCTGATAATATGCTGATTATGATGCATCAGAACATGGTGGAGCAGTTCACTGTACTGTCGTCCCAAGAGAAACTTCGAATGGTGGAAGCCGCAGTCGGAATGGAATCCTACCGCAAAAACGTTCTCCAAGCGCAGAAAAAACTAAGCCGAATCCTAAGCCAAGAGGAATCTGTTAAAAAACTTTTAGANTCAGCAGAAGAAACGCTTAACTACTGGAGGGAACAGTACGATCGATACCAGCAGAAAAAACAACTGCTAATTAAAAGGCGTTTTCTAGAAAGGGAGCTGGCGTGGGCAGAGGTTCAAAAACGCGAAGAAACTGTCGAGGAAATAAAGAATGCCATAAAAAACGAGGAGGCTTTGTATAGGGAGGTGGAAGAACAGATTCAAAATCTCGAAAAAAGACAGATGAGGCTTCAAGGAGATGCAGAAACTTTGAAGGCGGAAAGCCAAAAACTCTACGAAGAACACTTAACGCTGGAAAGGGAGAAGGCTCGACAAGAACTTAGCCTTTCTTTATGCACCAAACTGTTAAAAGAAGTTGAACAGCTCCAGCCTCTGCTATTGAACCCTAAAAACTCGCAGTTGACCCTTCCACAAACCTTCGAGTTGTTAAGAATTAAAACTCTAAAGGAAAAAATTGGAACAGCCAACGAGCAAATAAACAAGCTGGCTAACCGCATAAACGAGGTCCGAACGAAGACTCACCATTTACTTGCCCAGCTAGAAAAAATTAACGAAGCTGTGGTGGACTGCAAAATAAACATGGCTATACTACAATACCGAAAAGAAAACATGGAAAAAACCCTTAAAAAACTAAATCGTCAGCTACGCTCTGCATCTCTAGACTTAAAAGAAGCTATCGCTAGAGCTGAAGAAAAAGGCTCACGAATAGTTTCAGTTCGAAACATAATTGAAATTCTAGACGAAATTCGAACAGTAGACGGACACTTGGTTGCGCTAGCTGATGTTTCTGAAGATGTGGAGAAAATGTATGAATCCTATTCAAAGCTTTACTTGGAGCTAAAGGAAAAAGCTAGACTTGTAGCAGAAAACAGAGAAAAAGCCATGGAAGAGGTTAAAACGCGGATGGAAGCATGGAAAACTGTAATTCAAAGCCTCCTTGACAAAGTAAGCTTGCAATACCAGAAAATACTTTTAGAAGCCAACGCAATAGGAGAAGTTAAACTTATAAACGAAAATGACATAGAAGCGGCAGGTTTAGAACTTTTAGTAGGCTTCAAAGGGGCCAACCCCGTCCCATTAAACGCTTACACACAAAGCGGAGGAGAAAGAAGCACGGCAACCATGAGCTTTCTTCTCGCCTTACAACAACACATCCGCTCTCCTTTTAGGGCAGTAGACGAATTCGACATCCACATGGATCCGCGTAACCGCGAAACCATAGCTAAAACCCTTATTTCCGCCGTAAGGGGTTCCAACGCCCAATACGTAATTATCACGCCAAGCCAAGTAACCTTCGCTAGGGAAGGCATCCATGTCATAACGGTTCAGAACGTAGAAGGAACCTCTATAATCCGTGAGGTTGCATAAAACTGATGACGGAAAAAACCGCTAGAATTTCGAAACGGCAAAAAATAAAGATAGGTCGGGAGAGACTTCAGCAAATTATTGAGCTGTGCCGGGCTGTTGAGGAACGAGGTTTAGATCCCTTCCTTGTTGATGTTGATGACATAATAGCTGTGGTTCGAAAGTATTTCCCAGAATGGGAAAATCTGGAAGACTTATGTCTCGACGCTGAAACAATTCACCGTTTAGCTTCGGTAATTAAGCTTCAAAGCGAATGGGTAAAACATCGATCAACCTCGCTTTACACCGACCCTTTCTTACTTGAAGAGAAGATAAGAAAACTTAACAAAGAAGCCTTAGTTGAGATTTTCTTAAAAGCATGGCATCCAATTGTTGAGCTGGAGCAGATTTCCCTTCACAGCTTAAAAAACGCATTTAGCTACTGGCAGTCTCTTGTCCCTCTTAGCGAGCGATGGCAGGAAGCAGTACAGGAAGAAACTATAACTGGGACGGTTAGCCGTGAAGAGCTGGTAAAAGAGCATATCTTGGCCGATGAGACTTTCGCCGAGCAGCTTGAAAGTTTCTGGGAAGAGTTGAAGTTACAGACAGCTGAAAAGGTGAAAATAAAATACTGGGATTTCGTTGGCGCCGAATCATACGAAGAGACTGTTCACCGCGCGTACATGACCAGCTTCTTAGTGACTTACGGTTATGCAACTCTTGAAGTTCACCCCTTGGAAGAAGAAATCTATATCAAACCAAACCAAAAGCCGATTTCAAAGCCGAAAAGTAAGGAACAGCTTATTTCTATACCAATCCCCATAAACTATGAAGAATGGAGTAAATGGAGAAAAGGCGAGCAAGATGAGAGGTAAAAGAAAGGCTTACTACGCCAGCAAAGTTAAAAGGGCATCTCACCTCTTATTCTACCGAAGACATAAGAAGCCTGGGGTTAAAGGCTGGGAACTCCGCAAAAACTTAGGAAAGGATTATCCCCAAGTATTGAAGATCCTTAACGATTATCTTGAAAGATTAGACTTACAGGTGAAAACAGTATTCGAAGGAGAACCAGCAACGGAAAAAACTAGGCCTGAACAACTAGACAAGGCGAGATTTTTCATAACCCTCCGGGGAGCCTTAACGCCTAAAGAGGCGAAAATGGTTGGCTGGCGAATAGATGACTTAGCTGGCTTAGCTGTTACCATAGCTTATATAATTTCAAGAAAGGGAAGAGCTCCAAGAAAAGAGGTAGAAGAAATCTTAAGGGAAAAACTACCTAAATGGCGGGTTGACTTAAATCTCGACCGTTATATAAGGTATGGATACTTATCTCAAGATGAGAAAGAGCAACTTTACCTGGGCTGGCGAACTAGAGCTGAAGTGGACCAAAAAGCCCTAATGGATCTACTTTTAGGAACCGAAAAACCCCAATCAAGCGTTAACGTTTAATCTTTACCCTTAACAACCTTATTCTTCTATAAGTTAACGCTATTGCCGGCGCTAATATTATGGCTACTAGCGCAACTACGGGGCTGTTCAAGAATTTATCAACAAAATTAGCTGAAACCATAAAGGTGATGATTTCCCTCCGGTCAACCTTTATATTCGTTGCTTCTTCTGGAAGCACAAACGTGAAGGAGGAGTTGTCTAAACTAAGGTTTATGACATTTTTGGTGATATTCCACTCATAGACCGGAACTTTAAAACGTTCCCTTAAGTCAACAACGAATCCCTCAATTATAGTCAACCGGAATTTCCGCCATACCGTGATAACCTCGTAGGTTCTGTTTAGTGACGTAGGGTCCACTGACATGCTAACAAGCATGGAACCCGACAATCGCGCCCTAATAGTTATTGACTGATTTTCATCATTAAACTCTAAGGGACTTACCGAAACCGTAGCTGTCAAGTTTCTATCGTTAAAGCTTTTTTCAAAGCTGTTCTTAACGTTTGCAATAGCTTCAATTTCGTTTTTCTTAGTGTTATAATAACTGGTAACGTTTATATTCTCAAATATTAAGGCAAGTTCTATATCATTTCCTACTCTAGCTTCTATGTTTAACGAATAAGCGTGCACTATAGGAGTTAACACAGAGGCTAAAAATGCTAAAAACATTAAATGGGCAGCTAATTTCCGATACATGTGACTTCCCTTTTTTAAATGGTTAGATGCAAATTATCCAATTCAAAACTTATATCTTATGCGGTTCAACCCTTTTATAAAGCCTTCTTAATTCGCCTATTGGATTTGAATGGATGTCAACCCTTAAGTCTACGGAACTCCTCTTACCAGTCACTATTAATGCAGCTGAAATTATCCCTCTTTTGTCACCTCCAGCTTTTTCCCCGGCCTCTAAAGCGTTTA
>MTLR01000014.1 GCA_002010925.1 Candidatus Bathyarchaeota archaeon JdFR-04 | reverse complement strand
CATACGTCATATTATATGACATACGTCATCCTTATATATCTTTCCCTCTAAAACTACAACGGTGAAAACCGTTTGATACTCCCCTGCGAAGTCGCCGTAAAATCAGTCATACCAGCAATCAAAGCAACAATAGCAAAGGAACTTCTCGAAACTTACGGCCTGAAACAAAATCAGGTGGCAGAAATACTCGGAATCTCTCAGTCAGCAGTAAGCAAATATACACGAAAAGTCAGAGGATACGTAATAAAAATCGACGAGATAGCCGAAATTCAACCTCTCATAAGCGAAATGATAAGCTTACTTATGGGTGGAAAATATAAGAGAGCGGAGTTCATCGGTCTATTCTGCCAAACATGTAACCTTATACGTTCAAAAAGTCTCATGTGCCCCTTCTGCAAGAAGGCAGATACTAGAATAAAAACAAAGGAATGCGGATTTTGCTTAACCACTACCTCCCCACCTCAAAAAGAAGATAAGGGGAATTGAGGGTTTCAACCATGGAAATGATACTAACGGACAACTACGTGATTAATATTGGATAAATGTTTAGAGGTGAAAGAATGGGGAATGTTCTGGAAATAAATGCAGATAGGTGGAGCCGGGAAGTCTTAGAATCGAATGCCCTGACCCTTGTTGACTTCTGGCATAAAAAATGTCAATGGTGTCTCAAGTTAAATCCAATAATCGACGAAATAGCTAAAGAATATGAGAGAAAAATTAAGTTCGTGAAGTTAGATGTCTTAGAAAAGGACAACACGAAAATAGCTGTAAATTATGGAGTAATGAGCACACCCACGCTAATCTTTTTCTGCAAAGGAAAGCCTGTGGAACAAATCATGGGATTTCTTCCTAAAGAAGAACTAAGGGAAAAACTGAATTACATGTTAAAGAAATATGGAAATTGCGCTAAGTAAACCTTGAGAAGGTGTTTCCATGCGAAAAGTGTTAATTATGGTTGAAAATGGAGTTGAAGACACGGAATTTCTTTATCCCTACTATCGATTCCAAGAAGAAGGTTACAAAGTAGACGTGGTAGCGCCGAAAGCCAAAGAAACCTATGTAGGGAAACACGGTGTTCCAATAAGGTCAGATTTTTC
This sequence comes from Candidatus Bathyarchaeota archaeon JdFR-04, assembly GCA_002010925.1. Lineage (GTDB taxonomy): Archaea > Thermoproteota > Bathyarchaeia > Bathyarchaeales > UBA233 > UBA233. The sequence continues at coordinate 8,426 of MTLR01000014.1, read as the reverse complement.
ACCAGAAGAAGTGAACATAGAGGAGTACGATGCGTTAATTATACCTGGTGGAAAAGCTCCGGACAGAATGCGAATAAACAAGGGGTTAGTAAAGATAGTTAAAGAAACCTATGAAAAAGGCAAAGTAATAGCGGCAATATGTCATGGGCCCCAGATGCTAATCGAGGCAGACATATTGCGGGGTAAAAGGGCAACATGCTGGAAATCTGTTACTACAGACTTGAAAAATGCAGGAGCAATCTTTGTGGACGCGCCGGTTGTTGTTGATGGGAACTTGGTTACTTCCCGTTTTCCACCAGACTTGCCTCAATTTTGTAAGGAAACTTTAAAACTTCTGAAAAGTCTATAAGAGCACATTAGCTGTGTTTCAACTTTCTTTTTTCCATGGCTTTCTTTACTCTTTTCTGCGTTATTCTAAGCGCTGCCTCTCTTGGAGGAATTCGCTCTTTTTTGGCTTTTTCTAGCACCAGTTTGACATTTCTAACTATTTTTTCTTCAACCATTTCAAACATTTTTTTAGGGTTTTCACCCATGTATTCAGCATAGGAGGAGATTACGCCCCCAGCATTTGCGACAAAGTCAGGTATTACGGTTATTTCTCTTTCATGAAGCCTCTTTTCGTTTTCATAAGTTATAGGAATATTGGCTGCTTCCACAACTAACTTCGCTTTAATCTTATTGACATTACCTTCGTTTATCACGTCAGGTATAGAAGCTGGAACAAGGATATCGACCGGAAGTTCAAAAAGATCCGTATGTGGTAAGACTTGGCCTGGCTCATAATTAATCACAGACCTTGTTTCCTCTTTCACTTTTCTTAGTTTTTCATACTCTAAACCATCTGGGTTGTATAGGCATCCTTTACTGTCGCTTACCGCCACTATTTTCGCTCCAAAATCGCTAAGATATTTAACCAAAAAGGAGCCCACGTTACCAAAGCCGTCGATGGCTATTTTGGCTTGTTTGAGTTCTATGCCAACATGCTTTGCCCCCACTCGAATAGCGTGGAAAACACCGTATCCGGTAGATCCATACTCGTGGGGAATGCCGCATTTTTCACCGGGTCTAACACACATGTTAGCTGGTTTTCCGGTGCAAGCCGTGAGGGAACCATTTGCTAAAGCGTAGGCCGCCATTTCTTCTTCACCGGTATTGATGTCCGGAGCTGCAACATACTGGCTCGGAGATAAAGGTCTTAGGGCAATGGCGAAAGCTCTGATCATTTTCATTTTTTCTTCTTTTGGCATTTCCTTAGGATTAGCTATTATTCCAGATTTTGCCCCACCAAAAGGAAGCTCAGCCAAAGCACATTTCCAAGTCATGGTCCTGGCAAGTCGGAAAACCTCTTCAACATTGACTGTGGGAGTCATTCTTATGCCACCTTTACCTGGCCCTAACGCGGTATTATCAATTACTAGTATGCCTTTCATTCCGGTCGGCGGGTCATATACTTGAACTATTTTTTCTGGACCCCATTCGTCAGCTAATTTTTCTATATCTACCATTTTGCGACCTCGCCTTGAAGGGAAAACTATGTTTCGATGATGTAATGCAAGAGTGCATATTAAGGGATTTAAACTTAATGCCACGTAGCTNTATCNTTAAGTTAGGTTGTTTGTTTACTTTATTATTTCGTATGTGAATCTTGTGAGTTTTTCCGGTTTTTCGGTTTGCACCATATAGGTATCTTCAAACTTGATGGTTCCAACGCCAGGAATAGTTAAAGGTGCATGTATAGAAGCTAAAATCATGTTTTCCATAGCTTGATATCGACGGTGGGGGATCACTATAGTTGTTATAGGATCTTCTTCTGTTAGAAGCCCAACTCCGTGGGCAAAGCCTGTTACATAATATTCGCCGTATCCCTTGTTTTCAGCGAATCTCCTTAGAATATTTTCAATTTCGATTAATGGGGTTCCTGCTTTCAAGTTTTCCTCAGCAATCTGATGCATTTCNATAAAGGTTTCGTAGGCGTTACGTTTCTCAACGGATAATGTCCCTAGAAAGGCTGTTCGGGTCATATTGCTATAGTAACCGTTATGGTCAGCGGATACAACTATTTCGACTGTGTCGTTAGGCTGTATTCTCACACGGCTTCGTGGCTCTGCGTGGATTCTTGGTTTTTGACCAGTGGTAACATAAATGTGAGGATTTTCAGCTCCATTCTTCATCATTTCGCCCAAGGCCTCGGCGGCAACCTCCAATTCGGTTTTTCCTTCATCAATGGTTTCTATGGCTTTTTGCATCCCACGCTCGACTATTCGCGAGGCCTGTTTGATAGCCTCTATTTCATCCAGCTCTTTTATCATCCGCAGTTGCATAATTAGGGGATGAACATCCACGATGTTTGCTTGGGCGTTTAGTTTCTTGAAAAGTTCGAAGAAGAGAACGTACGAATCTCTTTCAACACTATAGTCGAACCCCACAGTCTTACATCCATATTTGCGTATTGTCCCACTAACTTCTTTCATTAATTCTTCTGCTTTCATGTATGTTTTGACGTTTCTTATCCAACTATTCTCCATGAATTCTTCAGCTTCATACTTGAAAACAAAGGCTATGGGTGTGCCTTCAGCCGGAATGAAAAGGGCCGGCCTGAGCCATTTTGTTCCTGTGAAATAGGTAAAAGACGATAAGGTTCGGATGATTGAAGCGTCAATTTCATTTTGTTTCATCAGCTCTTGGAAGCGTCTAACTCTTTTTTCCAATTTTTCTTTGCTAATCATATTCTTATCCAACTTTAGTTTTTAAGTAAGAGTTGAGTGAACCGCGAGAAGTATATTTTCCAGAAAGATGTCCTCAGAAACTGCTCCAACGACTTCTATTTTTTCGTTTATAACGGTTTTTGGGACGCCCATGACTCCGTATTTATGTCCTATATGAGGAAACTCACCTATGTCAATGATCTCTGCTTTTATCATGTCGCTTTCTAGGGCGAATTTGTAAGCCATGTTTGCAACAAGTGGACAATATGGACAAGTGAGAGTTACAAAAACTTTAATGTTAACCGGTGTTGTTATTTTTTTAAGCTTTTCTCTAGTATCATCTAATAGGCTTGTTCCCCCTCTAGAAATGCTTATCAGGGCTTCTAGAAGAGATTGAAACTCATATCCGTACGGTATCCCGTAGAAACGGATGCCATAATCTTTTTTGCCCCTAATTATTACTGCTGGAACTTTGTCCACGCCATATTCTCTTGCTTTGTTGGAATCCACAAGGAAATCGTAAACCTCAACTTCAATTTTATCGTTTAACGATGCCAATTCTTCAACCAATTGTCTTGTTTGGGCGCAAAATTGGCATTCAATCTCTTGGGTAAACATCACGATTTTCACTGGGTTTTGCAGTTTTTGGGCGAGTTCCTCTTTTATGTGTTTCTTATGCTGTTCAGGGATCAAACTCATTTTAGGGAGCACTTCCTCAACTCTGGTTAGTCCTTTAGCTTTTCCAAGATTATTGCAGGGCAAATCTTCTTTACTCCTTCTATTATTCCTATCTTTTCGGATATTAATTTTGTCAGCTCCCTTCCGTCGCTTGTCCATATTTCTGTCATTAACATATGATCTCCAGTGGACGTTGCAACCCATTTTACTTCTTTAAAGTTACAGAGTTCTTGGGCTACTTGGAGCAGGCGTGTTGGATCTACATCTATTCCAACGAAGGCCACGGTTTTTATGCCAATTTTTGCAGGGTCAACTTTAATTGTGAACTTTTTTAGTATGCCTTTCCTTTGCAGAGCCATAACCCTTTTTCGGACGGTTGACTCGCTTACCTTAAGTTTTTCAGCGATGTCGGTAAATGATCTACGTCCATCTTCTTCTAGCATCTTGAGTATTTTTAAATCCATTTTGTCTATAGCTGACATTATGCATCATCTTTCCGATTTTCGGATTTATTTATATTATTTTCGGCTTTTTTAGGACGAAAAATATATAAGAAACTGCCAGATAAAAATTTTTTGTTCCTAAAATATGACTAAAAGGTGTGAAAAAATGGAAAACAGGATGAAACTGTATCATCTGGGAGGTGAAATTCTATGGCTGGAAAATTACATGCAACAGCAAAACTAATAGAGAATTTGAGAATAGTGGTAGATAACGGCAGAGCTCACAGTGTATGCCTTGACCTTCCACCGGAATTAGGCACAAACATGGGACCCACAGCCCTTGAGTTAGCCTTGATGGGTTACGCCGGATGTTTTGCAACCATCTTTGCGTTAACAGCCCAAAAAATGAGGTTCCCAATCAGAGATTTAGAGGTTAAGTTAGATGCGATAAAATCAGAGGAAACCGGAACAATAGCTGAGGTCAACTTAGATGTTGAAGTAAGCACCAACGCTCCGGAAGACAGGATTAATAGAATATTGGAGTTAACTAAAAAATGTCCGGTTGGAAAAATCTTTGAGAACGCCGGAGTTAAAATAGGATACAACTTAAAAATTGAGAAACCTGTTTGAGGTTAAAAAGGAATGGTTAAAGTTGAAGTTATAGATGGCGTTTACTGGGTAGGTGCAATTGATTGGAACATAAGAGACTTCCATGGATATTCTACAAAAAGAGGGACAACTTATAACGCATACTTAATCCATGATGAAAAGACGGCGCTAGTTGATACTGTAAAATACGATTTTTCCAACGAACTTATTGGAAGAATAAGCGAAATAGCTCCGCTGGGAAAAATAGATTATGTAATAATTAACCATGTTGAAATGGATCATTCCAGCTCCTTACTAAAAATAGCTAAAAAAGCGGAAAACGCAACCATACTGGCTACTCAACGTGGGAAAGAAGGATTATTCAAACATTATGGTGAAGCTTTAGCCGTTAAGACCGTTAAAACAGGTGACGAGTTGAAGCTTGGAAAGAGAACCCTACGGTTTATTGAAGCACCGATGCTACATTGGCCCGATAGCATGTTCACATACGTAGTCGAGGATGGGATTCTATTGCCCAACGACGCTTTCGGCCAGCATTTAGCATCATCCCAACGATTTGATGATGAGGTCAATGAAGAGATATTGATGGATGAAGCTACAAAATACTATGCGAATATACTTATGCCGTTTGGCTCTTTGATAATTCGGAAAATTCAAGAGCTAAAACAGATGGGGTTATCGCTTAACGTGATTGCCCCTAGCCACGGAGTGATTTGGCGTTCCAATCCCTCGAGAATTGTCGAGGCATACCTTAAATGGAGCAGAGGAATACACAAAGATAAAGTAGTTATCGTCTATGACACAATGTGGGGGAGCACCGACAAGATTGCTAGAAAAATAGCCCAGGGAATCATGAAACATGAGATTGCGGTTAAGTTCTACAAGCTACGGGCTTCCGACTTAACTGAAATTGTTGCCGAGATTTTGGATGCAAAAGCTGTTATAGTTGGCTCCCCAACGCTTAATAATACAATGCTTCCTTCAGTAAGCGCGTTTCTAACTTATATTACTGGTTTAAAGCCGAAAGGCAAACTTTGGGCTTTCTTTGGGTCCTATGGTTGGGCTGGGGGAGCAATAAAGAAAATGACCAAAATTGTAAAGGAGGCAGGATTTGAGGCTCACGATTCCGCTCTTGAACTTCAGTATGTTCCAACAAAGGAAGAACTCGAAAAATGCTTCAGTTTCGGAGAGGAAATAGCTGAAAAAATAAAACGTTAGACCTTAAAGGTTTAGCCCCTTCATCCCTCACTTTTAATTATTACTGTTAGTCTCACCCTGCTCTGCATCCTTCATTATCAGATCATAAAAACCTTTTACTATGCAGGTTAATCTTTTTTGACAAACTGGCCTTTTGGCGCCCCACAAACCGGGCAAACCCAGTTTTCAGGCAGGTTCTCAAATGGAGTTCCCGGATCCACGCCGTGTTCCGGGTCACCAATCTTCGGATCGTAAATGTAGCCGCAGATGGTACATTCCCATTCGTTCAATTATTATCACCTTGAACATTTTACTGATTTGATGCGTATTTAAGGTCTATCTTAATTTGAACTTCTAAACCCCATTTAATAGGGAAGTATGGAGAGAACCTTTTTTCGAAAAACGTGGAAATAAGAAAAGCTTAATTGAATTATTGCAACCTAATTGTTAATTTACTGAGGTAAGGTAGAAGGGTGAAATAATAATATGGTATCTCAACAACTTCTGGAAATGTTGAACACGGCAATAGCTAGAGAATTACAAGTTTCTATACAGTATATGTGGCAACATGTCCTCTGGAAGGGAGTTAAAGCCTTTGCGGTTCAAGAGGAATTGAAAAAGGTGGCAATAACTGAGATGAAGCATGCAGAGGCTATTGCGGAGAGATTAGCTTACTTGGGAGGGATCCCTACAACAAAGCCATCCCCAATTTTCGTGGGGCAACACTTGAAGGAAATGATTGAACAGGACAAAAAAGACGAAGAAAACGCGATAACATTTTATAAACAGATTATCGAAACCGCCCAGAGGGAAGGAGACGTAACCACAGCAGAGCTTTTCAGAGGAATACTGGGGGATGAAGAAGAACATCATGATTTCTTCACAAGCTTGCTTGAAGATATATAAGGTGAGTTGATGACTGAGCTAAAACAAATTTACCGATGCAACGTATGTGGAAACATAGTTGAAGTTATACACTCCGGGGCTGGGGAACTTGTATGCTGTGGGCAACCGATGGAACCGCTAACTGAAAAAACAGAAGATGTAGGCATGGAGAAACATGTTCCTGTAATCGAAAGAACAGAGACCGGAGTAAAAGTCAAAGTCGGCAGCATACCCCATCCAATGGAAGAAAAACATTACATAGAATGGATAGAAATACTCACAGACGCAGGCGTTTATCGAAAGTTCCTAAAGCCAGGAGAAAAACCAGAAGCAGAATTTGAAACAAAAGCAGAAAACGTTTGGGCAAGGGAATACTGTAACATCCACGGACTCTGGAAAAGAGCCTAATACTAAAACCTTCCCCCATTTTTATTACATAAATACAATATAGGAGGAAAGAGAAATAGTAAAAAGTATTAAGAATGGGAAAAGAATTCTCTACCTTTGTGAAGAATGTGAACTTAAATATACGGAAAGAAAAATTGCTGAAAAATGCGAAGCCTGGTGTAGAAAACATAAGACATGTAACCTTGAAATAATAGAACATGCAGTAGGAAATAACTCAAGATTAAAGGATACATGCAACAAAACATCAATTTGAGTTATTGAAACCAGAATTTTACGTTACATATTTTTATTACATCAATAATAAAAGATATCCAAAATAGGTCCTAGGCGTCTTTCATGTATAAAGTCCTGATTTTATACTACAGCCGAACTGGAAATACGGAAAAGATGGCTAAAGCCATCGAAGATGGAATAAAGACATCTCAAGAAGCCCATGTAGAGCTAAAATATCACATAAAACCAGAGGAGCTGGAAAGCTTTGACGCTATAATAATTGGTGTTCCAACATATCATCATGACATGACCAGCGATATGAAAAACGTTTTTGAGGAGGCAGCGGTTAAAAACATCAACCTAAAAGGAAAGGTTGGAGCCGCCTTTGGATCTTATGGATGGAGTGGCGAAGCCCCTCGTATGGCTCTGGAAATAATGAAAAACAAATTTGAAATGAATATATTAACGCCGCCTCTATTAATTAAATATACACCAGACCAAACCGGGCTGAGGAAATGCAGAGAATTTGGAGAGAAAATAATTGAGAAACTCACGCAGAAAGATTAAGCTTAATTGAAGGTGAAAGAGATGAGTTCCAAAGACGAATTAATCAGTTTTCTTAAAACCCAAATTAGTATCGAAAAACAAATTGTAGAATCTTTAAACAAGGCTTTAGATGAAATATACAATCCAGCTGTTAGGGGAGTTTTAAAAGGAATATCCCTCGATTCCGTGAAACACGCAGAAATATATGCCTCAGCTGCTAAACTATTAATGGAAACCTCCCCAGCCTTAGCTCAGCAACAACTCGACAAACAAAAAGGACTTGTGGAAAAACATATACAGACAGAAGAAAGGCTGATCAAAAGAATAGAACAAATTATACCCAACATCCAAAACAAGAAAGTTCAACTCCTTTTAAATGCTGTACTAGCAGATGAGCGGAGACACCACCAACTCCTAAAGGAAGTATTGGAAATCCTCGTTCGAGGGGAAACAATAACCGAAGAAGAATGGTGGGATATATTGTGGAAAAACGTGCCTTTTCATGGCGCTCCTGGGGGATAAACACGGATAAAGCCTATGCAGCTCTAATTACTGGGAGATTTACAACCATGAATTAAAGTTAGCTATCTCTCTCAGAGATTTCCGTGGCGGTGGGTGCACCTCTTCGTCTGGATACCCCAGAATTATCATAGCTTGGGGCTCAAATTCCTCTGGCAATTGTAAAACGCTTCTCACAACATCTTGACAGAAGAGAGGGGCGCATATCCAACACGCGCCCAAG
>MTLR01000115.1 GCA_002010925.1 Candidatus Bathyarchaeota archaeon JdFR-04 | reverse complement strand
TCCTCAAAACAGGAGGCGAAACCTTCTTCACCTACAAACTAAACAACACAGAAGGCTACATAATAATAGACTGCACCCTCCTAGGCGACGTAGCAGGAGTCAACGGCAACGGAACGCTCGTAACGATCCAATTCCACATTAAAACAAGCGGAGGCTCAGCCTTAGACCTTTACAATACCATACTGGTCAGTTCCACCGAGCAGCCAATTGAACATACCGATGTTGACGGATACTTCTCCACAATCACCCATGACCTAGTAATTACAACAATATCTCCATTTAAAACCGTAGTCTTTCAAGGCTATACTTTGCCAATTAACGTCACAGTGTGGAATCGGGGAATTTATTCTGAGACGTTTAATTTGACAGTCTACGCAGACACTATGGTTATTGCCCAATTTACAGACCTATTTTTGACAGCTGGAGAAACTCTGAACATTAGCATCGAATGGGATACAACAGGCATAGCAAAAGGAAACTATACTCTTAACGCTTATATTCCACCAGTCTTAGACGAAGAGAATATTATCAATAATAATTATGTTGACGGTTTGATTTTTATTTCAATGGTCGGAGACTTATGTGGTGGGGGAGATGATCCTTGGGCTTTTATACCCGACGGAAAAGTTGATATAATCGACGTTGCTATGATATCTGTTCATTTTGGAATTTACTATCCCAGTTTCGAATATGAATCCAACTGTGATGTTAACAATGATTACAAGATTGACATTCTAGATATAGCCACGGTTGCAGTACACTTCGGAGAAACTGATCCGTAAACCCTTACGTAGTTGCTTCCCGATGAAAACTGTAAACGAAAATAACCGAAACAAATAATTATTATCTAGGTTATTTCTTGTTAGCTCAGGCAATGGATGAGTAGCAAATGCCAAGGGACTTCCGTCATATAGTGAGAGTTGCAGAAGCGGACATAGATGGCACTTTAAAAGTGCCCTATGCAATTTCAAAAATCAAAGGGATAGGGATAAACCTAGCTCACCTAATAGTTAGGAGGGCTGGAATAGACCCAGAAACGAGAATTGGATTTTTATCCGATGAAGAAATTGAAAGAATATCGGATGTAATAGTCAACCCGTCCAAATATAACATTCCAGACTGGTATCTAAACAGAAGAAAGGACCTGGAAACAGGCAAAAGCCTCCTCTTAATTGGAGCTGACCTCACGTTCAAAGTCAAAACGGACATAGAGAAAATGAAAGCCATGAAATCCTGGCGGGGATACAGACACGCTTACAGGTTAAAAGTCCGTGGGCAAAGAACTCGAACAACTGGCAGAGTTGGAAAAGCTGTAGGGGTAAAGAAAAAGAGAAGAGGTTAAATCGTTGGGAGATCCGAAGAAGCAAAGGAAAAAATATGAACCCCCTCGGTTTCCATGGCGAGCGGACATTCTGCAAGAGGAACTAAAAATTCTAGGACAGTATGGACTTAGAAACAAACGGGAACTTTGGCGTCACAAGACCATGGTTTCAAACTTCCGAAGCATCGCTCGCTCACTTTTAGGGAAAACAGAAGAGGAAAGACAATTGTTAGAGAAACAACTACTTTCGAAACTCCATCGCCTCGGGATTCTTCCAGAAAACGCAGTGCTTGACGACGTGTTAGACCTTACAGTAGAAGACATACTTGAACGACGACTACAAACCATAGTCTTCCGGAAGGGATTAGCTAAGTCCATATACCAAGCTCGCCAGCTTATAACCCACGGGCATGTAGCTATAAATAATCGGAGAGTAACTGTACCAAGCTATTTAGTGACGAGGGAAGAAGAAGACAAAATTAACTATGCTCCTCAAAGCCCATTAGCAAACCCGGAACATAGGTTTAGGCAAACTATAGTGTCAACCGTAACAGAACAAACAAAAACTGAAAATAGCGGGGAAAGACGGACATGACCGAAAAAAGTTCCTCAACTAAAAAAGAGAGATGGGCAGTAGCCCATATATACAGTTCCTACAACAACACTATAGTACATATAACTGACATATCCGGGGCCGAAACCATAGCAAGAACCTCTGGAGGAATGTTCGTCAAAGCAGACCGAATGGAATCATCACCATATGCAGCCATGAGAGCCGCTACAGCAGCCGCAGCTATAGCTAGAGACAAAGGTATAACAGCTATTCATATTAAGGTGCGTGCACCCGGAGGTTCAAAAGCTAGAACACCAGGCCCAGGAGCCCAAGCAGCTATACGAGCCCTAGCCAGGGCCGGATTTCGCATCGGTCGAATAGAAGAAGTTACCCCTCTCCCCCATGATGGGACACGAAGGAAAGGCGGAAGAAGAGGCCGCCGAGTTTAAACTTTCAGATTTTCTGCATTTATGTTTTCAACCATGTAATTCACAAGTTCTAGAAGGGCTTTCGCAAAGCCTACAAGGCTAAGCATTATAATTACGGAAAGAATTGTTCTTAGGTTCACCATAAGAATAATGTCTCTCATGTTAATTACAAGCACACTAGCTGTGAAAGCGTATAATAAGTACCAAACTAGAAATAAAGCACTGAAAACGTTAAACACGTGCTTAAAAACCGTGCCGGACAAAAGTTGACTTATAACTATAAATATAAGAAAAATCAGAGCAAACGTACTAAAAGTAAGATCGTAGTCCGGTAAGCCCCCAGCGAGAGAAACTGTTAGCTCGGAGATAGTTACTAGAATTAAAACTCCAACTACTCCTTTAACCAAGGCTTTAACTGCATTCCGAACTAGACGACGTTTATCCAAGGTATATCACCAAAGGCCCAAAGCGAAAGGGTTCTGATTCGAAGAAGAGTTCCACTCGACCTCCAAACGGAATTTCAGTGTTTTTGACATAAATTTTCAATATGTCGGAGTATTTAGAGCCAGAATAAACTTCGATAGGGAGTTTAGCTACGGCGACTACGTCATCTTGCTCATTAAAGATTTTGAGATATGTAGTTCCGGTTACATTAAAAATGGAGTGATTTTCAAAGTTTAAAGGTAAGCTGAGGATGGAATAGGTGTAATTGTATTGCTCAAAAACTGGCTCACCTAATGTAAAATTGTGGAAAGGCGCCCCCCACAGGTAACTCGTGTTAGTATAGATTTTTACCGGAAGTAGCTCGGTGAATTTCAGTTCCACTTCGCTTGTTAGAGTTAGGTTAGCATCCCTAAAGAGAAGGTTGATAATGTCCGTTAGGTCGTTGAGGGAAAAAGTTATGTTATGCTTAACCCAAGTTTGCCTTCTGGCTGGAATGATATCGACATAGGTTTGTTGACTGGAAATTTCAATGCCACTTTCGTCTTTAACTTCCGTTTTTAAAAGGAACTCCTTAATGTGGTAATATCCTTTATTGTTGATTTTCATAGAAAGCATGATTGCTAGTACATTATTGTCTGAAAGAAAAATTTCGGGATCCTCAAATTGGATTTCGATTAGAGACGCAGAGTAGGCAGCGGTTATTATGAAGATTGCTAGGGTTCCCCATAAGATTGTGGTTGCAAGACTTATCATTCGTAAAGCAATTTTCATGGCTGTTTCCTTTTGGCCGTCCTAACTCTGCTGTTGAGATGAGGATACGGAGTTAGGCTGTGACTTTTGTTGTCGGGCTGGGACGGTTTCAGGAATAACAATAATAGCTTCGGGTTTATGTTCCTCTTCAACGGGCTTTTTAATCGGCTCTTTAACCCTTTCTTTTTCCGGCTCTTTCTGCTCGGATTTTGCCTTCGGTTTAGGGGTAACAATAATTTTTCGGACCTCAGCAATCGAGAGGTTATTTATTATTGTTATTCCCCTTATGGTTAAGATGGAACCTATCCATCCCATTATGCCTATATACATCACGCGAATGCAAGCTACAATGAGAGGCGCTAAGGCTTCGCCAAAAAGTCTTGCAAAGTCCCCGTAGGCAACTAAACGTAAGCTTTCAGAGAGAAAACCGAAGGCAGTGAAGAAGGTGAATATTAGCAGTCCGACGCCGATGAAGAGTACTATTATCCCAGAAAGTGCTATTTTGCCTCTAAATGTTTTGAGTTTAAGCATGTTTTTCGCCGAGTATGGTTGACCGTTGTAAAAATATTAAATCTTCCGACTCATTAAACAAAATTCATGTTCTAAATGCGAAATCATCATTGAAAATCCCTAACTGTTTTCAGACTGACAGGTAGTCAAAAAGGCTTCCATAATTCTTTTATCAACAAACACTTGAAAGGGAACTCAAGAAACCTTTAGGAGGTGAGAACTGCAAATGGTTTTCCTTTTTGTTAGTTGGGTAATTTCTGGAAACATCAAAAAACATGAAGAACTAATGAAAGAGCTCATTCCTTACTACCGTAAATTTAAAGGACTAAAATCCTATAGATATTTCAGCCATTGGGCAGGTCAAGGTTTAAGCCCATGGGGTGGGCGGCTTGAAATTTTCGAATTCGAAAACCTTGCCGCCCTCGAAAGTTTTTTCAATAGCTTTACCAGCGACAAAGAAGCGAGGGAAATCCTAGAAAGAGCGATGTCATTAGCCGATCCCACGACTGTACGCTTTTCGCTCGTGTTTGAGAAACACCGTGAACTTTGGTTCGAGCAAAAGTAACACTTTGTGATTAAATTTCACATTTTTCTATTTCTATCCAAGTTTAATAAACATTTGAATATCAATTACGGAGGTATATTTATATATTTTCAAAAACTTTAATTTTCATAAAAACACGATCAACTGTAAGAGGTGAAGACTATGGGTAAGAGATGCTCTGATGCCGGCTGCCCCTATTTGGCTATGGATGGAACTTGTCTGCTTCCTGAAGAAGAATTAAAAGAGAAATGCCCAGCTAGAGAACGTGTAGGACATGAGGATAAAGATGAATGGATAGACGAGTACTACATAAAAGAACGACTTAAAGCAAGAGGCATAATCCAATAAATTATCTTTAATTTTAGCCTTTAAATTTTCACGTTCTATTTTCTGCTTCGTAGAAAATTTAATTTAATTATTTATTCTAGTTTTTTAGTGAAAACCTTAAAAATGCCCACTACTTGTATGCTCACTCTTTTCCTGAGGAAAAGAAATCCTTTCTGGTTGGAATCCAGTAAAAATTATTCCTTACTTTATAAATACGTCGAGTGAGGTATAGTTTAACTTTTATCTTTTCATTTGAAACCATAGTGGCTTAGTCAATTATATATTCTTAAATTCACGTTTCAAGATTAAAGTTATAACAAGTTTCACAAAGTCTTTGCTGTTTCATTCCTAATTATTTTGAAAGTCGCTTTGTTACATCTTCATTTATCCAATAATTTAAGGGGAAGGACAAACTAGTAAGGTGTAGCGGGCCCGCGGGGATTTGAACCCCGGATCTCCGGCTCCGGAGGCTTGCGCAACATCCTGAAGAGATGCTTCGGCGCCTTAATCCGTACTGGGCTACGGGCCCGATTCCTAATCGTTTACTCTTCGGTTATTTCTTGGATTATCCACCAAGCTTTTCTTTTTCCAGCTCTTTCTCCAGCGCAGTATTCTATTATTGGCTTTCCCAGTTGTTTTTTCGATGTTTTCTGTATTTTCCTTAAGCGGTTCAGAACAAGCCAACGGTTCGTCCCGATATGTTGAGCCAGTTCAGGCGTGGTTGCGCCCTTGTAGTGAAGTAGGTATTCGATTATTTTTCGGTCTACATCGTCTATGCAGAAGGAGTAAGGGTTCACCCTTCCGTGTTCATGCGTTAAGATCTCAAGTTCGCCTAAATACATTTTTATTTCCTCGAAGCTTTTTTCCAGTTGGCTTATCCTTTTCTCCAATTCTAAGATTTTGTCGGGTTTAGGAGTGTGTTGAAGTTTTTCGATGATGGCATCACGAATGAAACGACTCCTCTCGCCTTCTGGAATTCTTATTAACATTTCCTTGAATACTATCTCAGGGATTTTAGCAGAAATAGTAATCAGTTTTTCCATACTCATTCACGATTTGCTAGAGCATTGAATTAACATAAACCTTATGCTTCCTTTGTTGCGAAATCTTTTAAAAGACACAGCTTAACTCTAGTTCGGAGAGAGGAGATGGGAAAATAAGTTGCCACAGAAAACCACAATATCCCTAATAAAATGCGACGTTGGGTCACTAGCGGGGCATCACATAGTCCCCAAGCTCCTGCTTGAAATAGCCGAGAAAAAACTGGAGGAAGCTCAAGAAAACGGATTAATAAACAGCTACTACGTTTTCCACGCCGGAGACGACTTAGAGCTCCTAATGGTGCACGAAAAGGGTGAATCAAACCCTGAAATTCATCAGTTGGCATGGGATACTTTCCAAGAAACTGCAAAGAAAGCGTTAAGCCTAAAACTCTATGGCGCCGGTCAAGATCTGCTAAAAACGGCTTTCAGTGGGAATATACGGGGGATGGGCCCGGGCGTTGCAGAGATGGAAATAGAAGAGCGAGGATCCGATCCTATAGTGGTTTTTGCCGCTGACAAAACTTCTGGAGGGTCCTTTAACTATCTATTATTCTCGATTTTCGCCGACCCCATGAATACCGCTGGCTTGGTTATAGACCCTAACATGATCGGAGGTTTCAAATTCGAAGTTTTAGACGTAGTTGAAAACAAGAAGGTAGTTATGAAGTGTCCAGAAGAAATGTATGAGCTTCTGGCCTTGATTGGAAGTCCAGATCAATTCGTGGTTTCTCGGGTTTGGCGTGCAAGGGATGATCTCATATGTGCGGTCAGTAGCACCACGAGGCTCTCACTAATTGCAGGTCGATATGTTGGAAAAGATGATCCGGTGTTAATAGTTAGAGCACAACATGGCTTGCCTGCTGTAGGCGAAATCCTAGTTCCTTTCCTACACACGTACTTTGTGGAAGGTTGGATGAGGGGGAGTCATTGGGCTCCTTTCATGCCAGTAAGTCTCAAACATAGTAAATGCACAGTTTTTGACGGACCGCCGAGAGTAGTTGCTTTAGGCTTTCAGATCAGTAATGGAAAAATAGCAAGCGATGACAAAGGACGACCCTTAATAAGCGACTTATTTGATGACCCGGCTTTCGATCTGGCTCGTCGCGAAGCTGTCGATTATGCTTCGATTTTAAGGCGTATGGGGGAGTTTGAGCCAGCAAGATTAAGCCCGAAGCTCATGGAATACACTACGCTGCCAGTCGTGTTAAGAAGGCTGAAAGACAGGTTCAGCCCCGTTTAATCCTCGCTTTTTGTTATCTTTGCTAGTTCTTCGCAACGTTCCCTTACAATTTCGTATAGCTTCTGCTTTAGCTCTTCACCGTGGAGCCCTAACCCTTTAACTAGAGTTATCTTTCTAGCAAGTTCTAGGTCACCCAGTCCGATTATCCAAATTTCGAAGTCCCCACGAGATAAGTGAAATTCCACCGCTTTAGGATCTATTGTTTTGAGTTTTTCGCAAAATGCTTGAAGGCTGTCAGCATAGGTACCCAGGGAACGCCCTATTTCAGCGTAAAAGTGGAAGGCCTTGTTGGGTGGCAGTGGACGAAGTATAGTTTCAGCCTTATCCTTTGTAAGCTTTGGGAAGCCTATAGCTTCCTTTCCATGAACCGTGATGGCATAATAGCCTTTTTCCGGCGTTTCTACATAACCCATCTTGCTTAACCCTATTAGATGCATCATCACGGAGGGAAAGCCAATCCCTATTTCTTTCGCCACCTCTGTCGGCTTCAAAGGCTTTCCAATGTTCCATAAAGTTTCCAGAATAAGCCTTTTAACCGGAGTAAGTATCATGAAACATCCTCACCTAACACTACTCATTCTTAATTAATGACTATTTAACTTTAATCATATCATTCCTGATTTTTTACACCTTAGAAAGGAAACGTTTGAATATAGGTTCAGATAACTATGGTGAAAGGTGCTGAAATGAAAATTGCAGTGCTCGTATACGAGTACCCGCCTAAAATAGTGGGAGGGTTAGGGACATACGCCGCTGAAATCACAAGAAAATTTGTGATGATGGATCATGATGTTACCGTTTTTACCATGAATGATGATGCTGGAAGCCTTCCAACCCGTGAGATTTGGCGAGGAATAGAAATTCACCGACCACTACATATCGACGTTTCAGATTCTTTGCCAGATGTAATTGCAGAGGACGTTAAAAAATGGGGAAGAGGCATACAGTTTTTCTCAAAAATCCTTGTATACAACTACTTAAGCGCTGCTAAGCTAATTAATGAACTTGTAAAAAAGGAAAATTTTAAGTATGACTTGGTTATTGCTCATGACTGGCTTTCCGTAATAGCTGGGATTACGGTAAAGAAGGAGCTGGAACTCCCGCTTGTTTTTCATGTACATTCCACGGAGAAGGGACGTACCCTTGGACACGGTTCCGCTGTGGTTAGCAGCATTGAATATCGTGGAGGCCAAACAGCGAACAAAGTCATTACAGTTTCTTATGCCATGAGAGAAGAATTGCTCAGTTTAGGTTTTCCGAGAGAAAAAGTTGAAGTCTGTTACAATGGCGTTGACCCTGAGAAGTACTCCTTAGCTAGGGTAGACTCCGAAAAAGTTAGAGCCTTAAGGGAATTTTATGGGTTGAAAGATGATGATTTGATGATATTCTTCATCGGGCGTCTGGTAGGTGTCAAGGGGGTAGACAAACTTGTCATGGCTATGCCTCACGTTTTGCAGTCCGTCCCCAACGCTAAATTGGTAATTGTAGGACTAGGTGACTTACAGGACTATCTTCAACGGTTGGTGAACATGCTTAAACTTCAGGATGTAGTTAAATTCCGCTTTGAGTTTATCCCTGAAGAAGAGCGAATTCTACATTATGCGGCTTGCGACGTAGCCGTTTTCCCAAGTCTCTACGAACCTTTTGGAATAGTAGCTCTAGAAGCTATGAGCATGGAAAGACCAGTAGTTGTGGGCGCGGCTGGAGTAAGTGGTATGAGAGAGATAGTTGTTCCCACCGGCGATGAGCAGTGCGGCTTTCACATAAACCCGAACAACCCATCTGACATTGCTTGGGGCATAGTGAACGCCATTCAAGACCCCGAGAGAAGACGGCTTCTAGGCGAAAACGGCAGAAAACGAGTCTTAAACGCGTTCACTTGGGATAAAATCGCGGAACAAACTCTAAAAATATATGAAGCCCTAATCACAAAGGATTAGTTTATTATTCTCAACTTAACTTTTCTATTTTAGGATGCCTCTAATGCGTGAGTTTATTCTATATTCACGGAAGGGTAGAACTGATGGAAAAATCAAAAGCTTAAGAGAGGCAGGAAGACTTGATGTAGTTCAAGAATGTATAATTGCAAGCCTATTTCTTTCCCATGATATACGTCGAGACACAATTTTTCACGCCTTTCTTTATGGGCCTCCTATGCCGCCCTTACATCTGAAGGTTCATGGCGGTTTTCTGAGAGATGTCCGAACAGACCAGCAGACTTGGGGAGAAATCTTTCGAAGAGTGCTGTCCGGAAAGTCTCATCCTGGAATTATTGTAGAAAAGAGGAGTTTTGAAAGTCTTTTAAGAGAGTTACCAAAGGAAGCAAAAATATTTGTTTTAGAAGAGGGTGGAACGGATGTTTTTGAGGTGGATTTTGGTGAGCATCCCATTTTTGTTTTAGGCGACCACATAGGCTTACCCCGTAAAGTGGAGGGCTTTGCCCTTCGTTATGGGGAAAAAATTTCATTGGGTAAAAAACCCTACTTAGCTGCTAGTTGTATTACAGTTTTGAATTACTTGTTAGATAGGTTAGAACGTAATAAATGTGAAGGAGAGAGGAGAGTATGAAA
>MTLR01000110.1 GCA_002010925.1 Candidatus Bathyarchaeota archaeon JdFR-04 | reverse complement strand
TCCGTCTGGCATGGCTTGGTAAAGCGTAAAGTTTAATACGTTATCACCATAGTAGATGGCTTCGACCTGGTAGCTTGTAGGCTGGTTGTTTTCTGGCTTAAGCGTTAAGGTAACTGTAAAGCTTCCGTCATGGCTTGTCTCGGCAACGGCAACAGCCGTGCCGTTCACTTTAATAATTATCTGTTTGTCCGCCACGCCCACATTTTCAGATCCGAGTTTTCCGTAGATTGTGAACTCGTAGTTTTCTCCCTGCTCAACGTTAAGTGTTAGACTTGTTTTTCTGCCCACGGTTAGCTGAACCGGGTTGGCAGCCAGCTTTTGGGCTTCGGAAACATACGCGTAGAAAACGTAGGCTTTTCCGTCATTTGGGTAGGTCCACTGAACGGTGACTACTCCTTCAGCGTTAGTTATGTCCGTTCCTATCAGGCCGGATGAATCATCGTCCGCCAACCAGTAGAAGAAGACTTCGAAGCCTTGGAGGGGCATGTTTGAGGTGGCATTTAATATTTTGGCCGTAAGCGTTAGGGTTTTTCCTGGCTTAAGCTCTGTTGGCTCAGCTGTTAGCTGGATGAATACGGGCTGGACTTGGGCTATTATGGCGAAGGTCACATTGTTCGAGTCTTGGTAGAGTATGTCCCAGGCGTCGGGCCAGTAGAACTGGAGCCTGAAGAAATAGGTGGCTGGCTCATAAATGGTAACGTTGAAACTCATGTATCCCTGCTCGTCGGTGTAGCCTGTCCCCTCATAGGTTTGGTTCATGTATAGGTGCACTGGCCTGCCGGGCACTGGCTCCTGGTTGTCCGCCCTCACAAGCCTGCAGCTCAGTTCAAGCACACGGTTGACTGATGTGCGTATTATTTCCCCCTCAGTGAAATAATAAACCTACGCTTCCAAGCGTAGGTGTATGATATCGCCAATGCCGAAAATATATGGGAAGGATGCTTCAGGGTTTTTAAGGCTTGAAAGCCGAAGCTCTTCCACCATCTCATTCTCGTGGAGTGCGTAAATCATGTTTACCGTGCCCACAAAAGCCGCATAGAATGAGGCTAGGATTATAAGGGTGAGAAAGGCGGAAACAATTTCCAAACGCTTTTCTCTCAATCTATATAGGGGTGAAACATAAATAGCTTTGGAAACTAAATTCATTTTAAACACACTTTATCCATATTTTTTTTCTTTTTTAAAATATAAGTTTTAAGAGGACCCTTTAACAAGCTCTCATCCGCTCAACCTCCATTACATTTGACTAAATGATAGCACTATCAGAAAAGTTTATACACGTATTAACCTATTTCAGCTAAAACGAGGTCTAAAGTCTTTTGAGTAACTCAGCGATAATCTTAGCTGGCGGATTTTCCAAGCGTTTTGGCAAAGAGAAAGGTTTGGTTTCTCTAGGTGGGAAACCCTTAATTCTCCACGTTACAGAAAAGGTAGCATCCTTTGTAGATGAGTATGTAGTTGTAACCAGCTCAGAAATTCAGAAAGAAAAATTAAGAAAGGTTTTACCAGCAGAGTCTCGGGTGGTTATAGATTTTTTGCAGGTTAGATCACCGCTTGTAGGCACCTTGACAGGTTTAGAAAATGTTTCCGGTGAATATGCATTAGTTCTCCCGTGTGACAGCCCTTTCGTTTCTAGACAAGTGATCTCGCTTTTGCTTGAACTTTGTGTTGGAAAGGCCGCTGTGATTCCAAGGTGGACGAACGGTTACATTGAACCTCTTCAAGCGGTTTACTCGGTTAATTCGGCCAAGGAATCAGCTAAAAAAGCGTTAGAAGATAATAAGCTGGATATGCGTTCTATGATCAAAAACCTACGTGGAGTTCGTTATGTTTCCACAATTGTTCTTCGACAACTTGACCCACAATTGTTAACCTTTTTTAACGTAAACACGCCCATAGACTTGAAAAGAGCCGAATTGATTCTGAAAAGGAAATGTGGATGGGAGAAGTCGAACTCATGGAAGGGATTGAAATAATAGGCGTTAAAGGCTTGCCAATAATACAAGTCGGAGACGATTTGGCAAAGCTTATTTGCGAAGCTGCAGAAAAGCAGGGAACTCCCATACAGGACGACGACATAATCGTTGTCACCCATGTCATAGTTTCTAGAGCTGAAGGAAACATCGTAGATCTGAAAACGGTGACTCCTTCCAAATTCGCTAAGACCATAGGACAACATACGGGAAAACCTCCAGAGCTTGTTGAGCTTGTTCTGACGGAAGCCAAAAGCATAGTACGGATGGGAAACCGAAACTTAATAACCGAAACGAGGTACGGGCTTATATGCGCCAACTCCGGCATTGACAAGTCCAATGTTCCAGGCGAAAACATTGTGGCATTGCTACCACGGGATCCTGACTTATCTGCTAGGAAAATCCGAATGCGCATAAAGGAACTCACAGGCAGAAATGTAGCTGTTATAATTTCGGACACCCATGGACGTCCATTGAGAGAAGGGGAGATTAATATAGCCATAGGCGTGGCAGGCATTACGCCCATACGTGACAGAAGGGGTGAAAAAGACCTGTTTGGTTATGTTTTACGAGTTAAACGGACAGCGATTGCTGATGAGTTGGCTTCAGCCGCAGAACTGGTTATGGGGCAAGCCGATGAAGGAATTCCAGCGGTTATAATCCGTGGATACGTTTATCCCAGGTCTGAAGAGGCAAGCGCTAGGGAACTTGTAAGACCACGAGAGAAAGACCTATTCGTATAACAGCCTTTAACAGTTTACTATTTTGTTGCTTTTATTAGTAAGGCTGGAGGTGAAGCCTCTCCCCATTTTCTAATCATGGCGAGGGCTTTATTATAGGATTTTATTGCCTTTTCCCGTTCGTTTTTTGGTATAGAAGGAAGATGGACATCCAAGCAGAAGAAAGGTGGAGCTGCGCTCAAATTGTAGTCGAGCTCCTTCACCTCAACCTCCCTAAAGCCTACTTTCTGAAACATTTTCACAAGCTGTTCTTCTGGGAGAAAATAAAGTTCTCCTTTAGTGTATTTCGCTTTGCACCGAAACAGCTCTAAATGTGCTTCTTGGGCTTTCGTTCGAGCAACCGGAATATTCTCAACTATTATTACATTTCCGTTCTTAACAACTATCCGCTTCATTTCCCTAATTGCCTTTTCAATGCAATCTTCGTTCCGGAAGTTTCTTATCGAGTGAACTGCTGTTGCCACCGTGAAGGAAGAATCTTTAAACGGAATTTTTCTAGCGTCGGATTTAACGCCTAAAACCTTATGGGACAAATTTAGTTCACATATGGATTCCTTAAAGTTTCTCCACCAGCCATATCTCCCTAAACCATTCATCAAGTCTAAACCAACAACCATTCCTGAGAATTTTGCAGCTGCAATTGTGAAGTAACCTCTGCCGCAGCCAACATCAAGAACAACGTCTCGCTTATCAAGTTGCATTTCTTGAGCCAAAGCCAACCGTTCCATGCCGATATCTGAGTTGTAGTATACATCCCACCATGAAATGCTGAATTTTTCAAAGAACATTGCTAGAATCTTCCTAACATTTTCAAAAGTTTTTTGAAATTCCTCTGGAGAAACCCCGAAAAGCGTCCGTTCTAGAAAGTAGTCTACTTGGATCTTATACTTTTTCGAAAGCCGAGGAATTGCTGTTAACCCCAACAACTGTAGGTTAACGCTCATGAAGTTACGTCACCCTGCTAAAGGTAAATGTAAGTGATGCCTTCTTTGGCCAATATAAAGAGAATTACCAAACTTATGGCTAATTCTCCTAAAAGGTAAGTTCCGTTGTAAACGGCGGACATAATTACTCCGTCTATGGAAAAAGTAGTAAAGAAAACGATTCCGGCGAGGAACGAGCAGACGAATCTTCCAGCTATACCGGAAATCGCGCCAACTAATGGATTATTTTTCCAAAACCCGGCTAAACCTAAAGCCGCAAAAGCTAGGGGATAGTCAAGCAACGCTTGAATAGGGTGCACAACATAACCACCAAAAGACATGTTTATTAGCCCGTAAACCATACCCGCAAATATTCCAGCGACTACCCCACGCCTTAAGGCGAGCCATAAGAGAGGTACAAGCCCAGCCACCGTTATAGAGCCTCCTTGGGGCATCATGTATAAAGGAGGCAAAATCTCTCTTAGAATAACGGTTAAGGCTACAGCCATCGAAGCCTCAGCCAACACTTTCGTTGAAAATATATAACTATCCAACATTTCAGCTCTCCAGCCTAATATACCGTTAATTACAGATTTCAAAATGATAAACGTTCTTAACTAATTTTTCAAACTTATGGGGCTCGAAATTAACTTGCCCCCTCCCTCATGTTGTTTATATAATTTGTTTATACAAAATGCTTAACTGACTTACACCCATTTTCTGTTTCACGATTTTTCCATCGTGTATAGGGAGCTACAAATCGCCTATGGAAAACGATAAGTGTTATTTATTTCCACGCCTTTTCCTATTGCATAGTTTACAAAACAACCGCGAGGGTTTGAAGGTGAAATCGCTGCCAAAGCAATGTAATATCCTTGAAATCGAGGAGAAATGGCAAAAGAAATGGGAAGAACTGGGAATTTATCGTTTTAATTGGAATGACCATAAACGTCCTACTTTTAGCATTGATACGCCGCCGCCTTACCCTTCTGGAGACTTCCACATGGGCAACGTTCTAAACTGGACTTACTTCGACATACTAGCTCGCTATAAACGCATGCGAGGTTATAATGTTTATTTCCCCCAGGGATGGGACTGCCACGGACTTCCAACCGAGGTGGAAGCTGAAGAGAGATATGGAGTTAAAAAGACAGATGTCCCACCGGGGAAATTCCGTAAAATGTGCGAGGAACTCGTCGAAAAGTACATAGGTGTAATGAAGACGGCCATCAAACGCCTAGGATGCTCTATCGACTGGACAACTGAATATCGCACTATGGACCCCGACTACTGGAGACGTGTCCAGCTTTCTTTTATAATCCTCTATGATAAGGGGTTCATTTACCGTGGGACCCACCCTATAAATTGGTGTCCCCGCTGTGAAACAGCCATAGCTGACGCCGAAGTAGAATATGAAAGCCGGAAATCCACGTTGAGTTATATACGCTTCCCATTGGAAGAGGGAGGCTTCCTAACCATAGCCACATCTAGACCCGAACTCATTCCAGCATGCGTAACCGTAGCGGTTAACCCTCACGACGAAAGATACCGCGAATACATCGGCAGAAAAATCCACATACCCACAACCACCAGAACAGTCCAAATCATAACGGACGAAATGGTTGACCCCAAATTCGGAACAGGCGTCGTAATGATATGCACATACGGCGACAAAGCAGACGTAAAAACCGTGAGGAAATATGGACTGCCTGTGATAATGTGCATAGATGAGAAAGGAAAGATGACGTCAAACGCCGGAAAATACGCCGGCCTCACCGTAGAAGAAGCCCGAAAAGCCATAACCCAAGATCTAGAAAAAGAGGGCTTACTGGAGAAAATCGAGCCGCTTGATCAAGAGGTGGGAGTTTGCTGGAGATGCAAAACCCCAATTGAAATTCTTGAACGAGAACAATGGTTCATGAAGACAAGAATACTAACCGATCAGGTTAAAAAAAGCGCCCTCGAAGTGAAGTGGTATCCTGATTACATGAAGCACCGGCTAATAGATTGGGCGAAATCCCTGGACTGGGACTGGGTAATATCCCGCCAAAGAGTGTTCGCCACACCCATACCAATCTGGTATTGCAACAAGTGCAGTGAAATCATACTCGCTAAACCCGAATGGCTCCCAATAGACCCGAAAACAACTCCACCAAAAACAGATCGATGCCCAAAATGTGGAAACAAAACTTTCACGCCGGAAAAAGATGTCTTAGACACATGGTTTGACTCTTCCCTTACATGCGCTGTACACGCTGGCTGGCCTGATAGAGAAGATTGGCGGAGACTCTTTCCTGCCGATGTTCATCCATCAGGCATCGACATCATCCGAACATGGGCTTATTATCTCATGGTTCGACATTTGGCGCTTTTTAACGAGAAGCCCTACAAAAGCTGTCTTATAAACGGCATGGTTTTGGGAAGTGATGGGAGGAAAATGAGCAAGTCGCTTGGAAATTACATTGCTACTCCAGAGGTCTTCAATAAATACGGTGCTGACGCCACCCGTCAATGGGCAGCTGCTGGCGGATCAACAGGCTCAGACATTCCCTTCCGTTGGCCAGACGTGGAATATGGCTGGCGTTTCCTTATAAAGCTCTGGAACGCCGCCCGCTTTGTCAGCAACCAGATCAAAGATTATACACCAACAGAGGACGCTGAACTTCAAGTGTTAGATAGATGGCTCTTAACCAAACTTGAGAAAACAACGGTTAGGGTCACCGAAGCCTTGGAAAAGTGTCAGTTTAACATTGCTCTTGAGGAAGTTCGGAATTTCACATGGCATGTTTTCTGCGACGATTACATAGAAGCAGCTAAAGACAGATTATACAGACCCGAAAAATACGGCGAAAACAAGAAACGGGCGGCTCAATACACGCTTTATAAAGCATTATACCGAATACTCCAGCTCCTTGCACCAATATGCCCACATATAACTGAGGAAATCTACTATGCAATATATCAACAACAGATGAAGCATAAAAGTATCCATCTATCATGCTGGCCAACTCCGCATAAAGAATTAATAGATGAGGAAGCTGAACGCCGCGGAGATCTCTTGATTGCAGTTATAAATGCTGTTCGAAGAAACAAGGCTGAAAGGAGAATATCTTTAAACACGCCTATAAAAAGACTAACGATTTATGCTATTAACAAGGAATATGCTGAAAGCCTACTGTTAGGAAGAGAAGATATAGTTGGCACCTGCAAAGCGGAAAGCCTTGAGATACTGCCAGAAAAGGGTAAAGGCGAAGCTATTGAGAAATATGAAGAGATAAAATTCAAGGCGGAATATGAAAACGTTTAATTTTAAGCTTGGTTTTGAAGCTTAAACCTCAGTATGGCGGCGATTCCGCCGAAGCTTTTTTTAAGCATATGTCCCTCTTCGGTTTCTGTCGAGATCATCTCCACCTCAGCGTTAGCTGTTTCAGCAAGTTTGGCGTAAACCTCTATCAAGTCCTGAACTTCGGCTACTGAAAGTGAGGGAGCCTTACACTTCGGACATGGCTTTCCCTCCAAGCTTGATTTAAAATTTAAAAGCTCTTTGTACCGCATGGTTTTCTCTTCTTGATAGCCGCAGGCATTACATTTCACAGTGGCGCGGATTATATCTAACCCCTCAGACAACAGCAGGGTTTTAACAGCACCTATTTCTAAAGCCTTTTTTACCTCTTCCTCGCCATATGTCGCCATACCAGTGTCATGCCCAACATGATAAAGGAACTCTTGCATAACTTCCTTTTCCTCTATGTAGCGGACGCGGCGCATTATTTCTGGTGCCTTCTCAACTATTTCCTTTACGCCTTGTTCATCCACGTAGGAGGTATCCACAGTATCTAAAATCTTATCTTTCAGCTGATAGCTTAGATAGTCGCCTTTTTGGAACTCCAGCTTTGTTGGGCCTGGGCCGCCAATTATTATACCTTTCAGATCAGGCATGTTTAGAAACAACTCGTTAGCGTGTTGCCCTACCCGCCGGTAATACTCGTTTAGTCTCATCTCCCTCAGTCTTTCGAATCTTCGGGCTGACTGTCCACCCGCCCGGTGTTTTCCAGGCACCCCTGAGGTTGCTTTCTGGAGTATTTCTAGCCTTCTTCCTTTTAAGGTAGCAAGAGTAGCTTCGGAGGCATCTATTAGAATTATGCCGTAGGCCTCCCGCTCCTTTAAAAGTTCTAACAAAGGTTCAATATGAAAACGTGAATTACATCGATAAAGATAGACCTTTATCGGCTCAGGCGGCACTATAACATAAGTTTCTATTTTCTCGCTTCCCGGCCCATTCTGAGGCAGGGCTCCACAGAAAATCACCAAGCCATTTTCAGGCACTTGCCTAAAAAGTTTAAGGCGTTGCTGAACCTTTACTATTGCGTCTTGAACATTTTTCCGTGTAGTGGTGGATTTTATGTTCGAAGCTGTCCCATACTCCTGCCTAAGCATGTTAACTACTTCGCTTATCTGGCGTCCGGGCGGAACATAGAGCGAAATAAGCTCTGTACCCCGCCCTTCCTTACGCGCCAGATCACCCAACATCTTCTTCAAACGAAACAATTCAAGGGAAGTACGCTTAACCAATTCTCTCACACATTCGATGGACTTTGCCGTTAAGCTACAATCCAAACTGATAGATAAGTATTGTTAACATCTTGATACATTTTGTATGCAGCCTCTCCATGATTAAGCTTTCGAAGATGCCTTCGGAGACAAAAACACTGGCTTCGCCTTGATTAATCTTATGACAAACAAAAAGTTTCATTTGATAAGTACTTTTGTTTTAAAGAGCCTTCTGTAAACTATATGTTTAGTGCTTCTTTACAGAAAAAGGGGGGAGGTTGGATATTTCATTTTCATGGAAAGGGGGGATTTGGCTGTCCAAAGTTTAGTGCAGCTGTCCCTATGTCTAATATATCCACTTTTCCGTCCTTGTTGACGTCTCCCGGGAACCATGTTAAGTGCTCCCCAACTATTCTGACGTGGTAGTATCCTTCATCCAATGTGAAGTTTATATAGGTGTAGCCGCTTATCTGGTTCCAGCTTATTTGAGTCGATGTCCACGTTATGACGCTGGGCGTTAGAGTACCATTAAGGTATAAGGCAAAGCCTCCGTGCAGAACCTGTTTAGGAATAGAAACAGCACAATACCCAGGCCTTAAAACATCTAGGTTAAAGCATATCTCCTTTAGGGTGTAGTTGAAAGCTCCAGATTCAGGCATCAACATTGCACAGTTCGAATCTATAAGTATGGTGTAGTTCTCCCATACCCAATGGCTAGGCGGCGCACTGTCAACAATTTTTATCCACATCACGCTAAAGGATTGGGTGGGATAATCTCCTCCTATCTCATATATGTCGAGGATATCTACGATATAGTTGTGATTTATGTCTGCTATCGAGTTCCACCGCTCGTGGCCAGGATAAGAACCAAACGCAAGGAACGCTATAATAGTATCAACATTATTCACACTAAAGTCCGATGTAGGCAATTGCGATTTGTATGGGTAGTCAGAAAGCCCTATGTCGTCGTAGAATGTGCTGCCAGTTATATCCTCTCTGAAGGTAATCCATAGTGGGTAGGTATAGTTCACCCACACTCCATCCCATGGAAATCCAGCGGTGTTAATATAAACGGCAACTTTGAGCGTATGAAACGTACTGTACAATATTAGCTGCAGCGTTTCGTTATCCACCCATAGCGGATCGATCGCTAGTGGCGTATGCCAGATTAGGGACTCATCCATGTACACGTATTTGTCAACAGTGATTATTTGGCTAGCGTGTAGGTTGTGGACCTCGATTATGAAATTAACAAGCATGTTAAAGCTCGGAACACTCCCCCAGCCAGGGCCGTCAATTGTGAATTTTCCGTGAAAGCCGTCGGCGTACGCCTTTATCCTTATTGGATTAGAGGCAAAATATCCGTAGGGACTCATTATTGGTACACTTCCCTCGATGTTTGTTTGTACTGTGCTTCCAGGGCGGTTTGCTACCATTAGTACGTGGCTGAATTCTATGTATTCAACTAGTCTCCATGGGCCTGAGCCTATTAGGTTGGGGTCTGGGGCGAAGCTGTAGACGGTTTCGTAGGTGCCGTCGTCCTCAGTTCCTGGTGTGAGGTCGGGTCCGAGGATTAGTGGTTTCCAGATGTGTTTGGGCAGGATGGGGGTTTGGCTTATCCCGCTTAATGCCCATATGGTTTTGGTGTTGAACAGTATTTCTATGAGGGTTGGCTCCCTTGGGTCAACTGAGGTTATGTCCATTACGTTTTTGATCCATATTGGTGGTGGTAGTCCTATGGCCTCTAGCGCTTTGGGTAGCTCGACGAGTGTGAATGCTATGTCTGCGGCTGTTAGGGGTGTTCCGTCGCTCCAGTACACGTCTGTTCTGAGGGCTAGAGCTATCTTGGTGCATGTTCCGTAGATTGGATGGGAATATGTTGAAACTTCGAAATTTGTGGCTAGCCAAGGGATGAACTCGGCTAGGTTGTATGGATTGCGTGTTATGAGTTTGTCGTAGATTAGGTCTAGGATTTTCCATTCCCATGGCCATTGGGCGTATAGTGGGTTTAGGCTATTGATGGTGGATGTTTTGAAGCCCCATCGTATGGTTAGGTTTTCGCCGTCTCCGAGTTCGAATCCCTGTGGGTGCATGTTTAGGAGGGTCCAGTGGTTGTCTATTCCGTAGCCTGGCATGTTTACGAGGCCTTCCCAGTATTGGCCTCTGTACTGGTTTTCTCCGTCGTCCGGTGTAACTGGACTGCCAGCTGTTCCGCCTGAGTAGTGTCGTCTTATGGCTTTAAATCCGCTGTAGCTCCAGAGCGGGATGGATAGGACGTCCCCGCAGAAGGCTTCCTGGGCTTTCCAGGCGTTTATTTTTGCTTCTTCGAAGGTGTTTGCGTATAATACGCCGTAGCTTGCTTGGTTGAAGGTTTGGTTGTTGCATGCGGCGTAGTTGTTGCAGAAGCCCGGATGCCAATAGAAGTCCCAGTTCCACAGTGTGAGGTGGTCCGGGTCTACGCCGAGGCTCCAGCCGCCCGTGTACAGGTGAAAGTCCTTGTCTCTGAACACTTGGAACCAAGCAACTGTGATGGTGCCTATAACTTCGTTTACGCGTACGCCTACGTTTTCAAGCTCAGCTGCGAGCCAGGTTCCGAAGTCCCTTCTGTGCTGGTCATCGCTTCGGATGAAGAATTTAAGCTCTAGGTACTCTTCTGGCTGTTCGATGCCGTCGCCGTTCATGTCCCAGAACCTCCAGCCTGTCGCTGGGTTAACAGGGAAGCCTGCTGTGTCTAGGAGTTGTGCGGCTGTTGTTGGGTCGTAGGGGTAGGTTAAGTGTGCCAAGGCGCCTCCTGGCCGGATTTCTGGGTGCACGTATGTGCCCATGCTTGGTGGTACGGGCGTGTACAGCGGGGTATAGAAGCCTGGGCCGATTATTGTGTTGAGCCATGTTCTGTCGACTAGGTGGGCGATTGCTTGTCTGAACTCGCGTAT
>MTLR01000037.1 GCA_002010925.1 Candidatus Bathyarchaeota archaeon JdFR-04 | reverse complement strand
ATATGCAACTAATGTTTTAAGAATAGTCTCCTATTTTATGGTTCTAAAGAATAGTGGAGAAATTGAAGCTCGTTTCTTTCATAACAATATTGGAGAATTATATTTTATTTCATGGATTTTCACCTATTTATTGATCATTGTTACCATCGAAAGGTTTAGGTTAATAGAAAGAGTTCGCTGGGGCATTGTGAAAATTCAGAATCTTTTAATCAGGAAAGCAAGCCGGTTCCTTAGCATTGATAAAAAACGTGAAAGCATACCCTGGAGATCTGCAAATTTTGGCATATCTGCAACCAGAGAATTAAATCAAAGGGAAAGGGGATATCTTTGAAGGAATCTCTTTCTATTCTAATACTTAACTGGAAGGATATAACCAACCCATTAGCCGGAGGAGGTACCTACTATACTCACAGGGTTGCACAATATCTTGTTAAAAAAGGACACAAAGTTACGCTAATATGTGCAAACTATTCAGATGGGAAAATGCAAGACATTATTGATGGGGTAAAGATCCTACGAATAGGTAACCGATACAGCGTATATATGAAAACACCACTAAAGTTATTAAAAAGGTCTAAAATGAGTGATTACGATTTAGTTATCGACGAAATAAACGCCATTCCTTGGCTAACCCCTATTTATATGAAGATGCCAAAAGTAGCTTTTATTCATCAAACAGCTAAAGAAGTGTTATTTGAAGAACTTAACAAGTTTACGGCAACAACTATTTATCTCCTTGAAAAATTAACTCTGACATTCTACCGTCGCATACCCTTTATTACAGTTTCTCAAAGCGTCAAAACTGAACTTGTCAAACATGGCATTCCAGAGGAGAACATCACAATTATCCCCCCTGGAATAGATGTCAATAAGTACCGTTATAGCCCCTCTACAAAAGCAGATTTTCCTCTAATATTATACATTGGAAGACTAAAAAGATACAAGGGCATACACTATTTGATTCAAGCAATGGGTTATGTAATTAAAGAAGTCAAAAAAGCGAAATTATCGATAGTTGGTGAAGGAAACTATAGGGCAAAACTCGAAAAACATGTACAGAGTTTAGGATTACAAAGAGAAGTTTTCTTCCATGGTTATGTCCCAGAAGAAGAGAAGATCAGGCTTTTAGAGAAGGCTTGGTTACTTGTCATTCCATCTATAAAAGAGGGATTTGGAATAGTTGCTATTGAAGCCGCAGCTTGTGGAACGCCCGCTGTTGGAACCAATACTATGGGATTAAAAGATTCTATAATTCATGGCAAAACAGGATACCTTGTTCCATATGGAAGACCGAAAATCCTAGCAGAAAAGATATGTCAAATCTTAAAAAACAATGAATTAAGAGAACGCCTGTCTGAAAATGCAAGAGATTGGGGAAGAAAATTTGACTGGGCCATTACTCTTAAAAAATTTGAAGAAACGTTATATCGCATAACGAACCAAAATAACTGAGGTTCCTTTTCATGAAGCAGCCAGCAGTATCTGTTGTAATTCCAGCCTATAATGAAGAAGAAAACATACAAGAACTATTAAGAAGAACTACAGAGGCTCTAAAAAAATCAGAAAAGGATTTTGAGATAATCCTTGTGGACGACGGAAGCCAAGATAGAACCTTTTCCATTGCAAAGAAAATAGCACAGGAAAACAGTAGAATAACCGTTCTGAAACATCAATGCAAAAAGGGAAAATCCTTGTCTCTCCGTTCTGGGTTTAAATATGCGAGAGGGAAAATAGTTGTGATGATGGACGCCGACTTACAATACGACCCTCACGAAATAAGACGACTATTAGAACCCATCAAAGAAGGATATGATGTTGTAAATGGATGCAGAGATTTCGATAAATATGCCCCCACCAGGACCATTTTATCAAAAATTTACAATACCTTAACTGAGAAAGTATTAGGAGAGAGCGGAGTTCATGATCTTAATTGTGGATTTAAGGCATTCCGTAGGGAGGTAGCTAAAAGACTAATACGTGAATTCACTTGGTGGGAAGGAATCCATCGATACCTAATCACATTATGTGCCCTCTTAGGCTATAAAATTACAGAAGTGAAAGTTTCGTTGAAAATAAGGAGGTATGGGCACTCAAAATACGGAATAAGACGGATAGTAAACGGTTTAACTCTGTTACTGTTTCTTTTTATGAGAATAAAATTGTTAGGAAACAAGAAATAGCTTTAAAACCTTTATAAGAGGTGAAACAAACGTCGCAAAACATGAAACGAAAATATATTTGGTTAATTGCCATTTTGACAAGTTCTCTCATATTTGGAGCAATTCTGTTACGAGGTCAATACCCGAATAGAACATACTTCCAAGTGGGTAGTTTTTCTGACATCACTCAAATTAAAGCCTATAGAATGTACCAAAATCAAAGTGGAGAAAAGACCTTAGTTGAATGTAACGTTTTTGAGAAAAGAGATGGAGAAAAGCTTGTTCTTAAAATCGAACCCCCTGCAAACATGATTCACATGTATCTACGGCAGAGAGTATTTGATTCAAAACCTAGTTTACTTTCGCTTCAAATTTCGGTCAACGGATCACAGGACTTCGTATATACTTTAAGCGTTAATACAATCAACATTACGGAAGCTTTGGAAAAGCTTAATGCTACAGAAAAGCTATCCAATGTTGAAATCATAAAAACTGCAACAATAAATAACCGCATAGCATATCACCATCTTGGAAAATGGACATTAGATTCGGAGTCTGGACTGCTAAAGCTAGCTAACCTTCAAGTTCATGAAGGAAAGAAACTTGAATATGAAGGGCGCGAATGGGTTGAATTTATTGAAATTTTAGTTACAGATTTTCACAGCAATACTGAACGGCCAAAAAATTTCATTGAACATGTGGAGATTCGCAATTTAGCTTTTGTGTACGAGAAAGAAGGCCGAGAACCAAGCCAAGAGAAATCCTTCGACCAAGGTTTTTACTTTTTAAGTGTTTACTTCTTATCTATTCTGTTCATTCTTCCAATGATGTTCCTTGGGAACCGAGGCAAATATTCCCTACGTTCAATTCTCATTCTTGGACTCTTATTAAGAATTTCCATAGCGCCTTTTACATCCCACAACTTCGATGTTCTAGGATGTAAACGTGCAGTCAGAGTATTTTACGAGGAAGGCGAGTTGAGTTTATTCTATTCTTGGACATCTCCACCTTTATGGTTTTTCGTTTTGCTTATTTCTCATGCACCATACATCGTATTAAGGAAGGTTGGCCTACCCGATTTTAGGGTATACTTCCAGCCAATATTAGCGGTTGAAGTTTTGTTCATAAAACTTCCACTTATTCTGTCTGACCTCGCATCAGCCTACTTAATTTACAGAATCTGTGAAAAAATAAAGGTAAAAGAAGCTCAAGCAAAACTAGCCGCGACAATTTTCGCCTTTAATCCGTTAAGTATTTTCTTTTCCTCAATTTGGGGGATGTTCGATTCCTTGGCAGTTGTTTTTATGCTTCTCGGGTTATATTTCTTAATAGGAAAAAAATTCTTTTTGACGTCACTAATTTGGGGGTTAGGAGTTAAATGGTACACATTAGGATTCATCCCATTTCTATCCATAGCGACCTATCTTCTTACAAACAAAGAAATGAAAAAATCTGAGAGAATGTTAAAAGCTGTTTTAATTTTTATATTAGGATTTGGCACCTTTATTTTATTAATGACTGCTCCCCATATTTTATATGGAGACACAAGTTATCTAAAGCAAATATTGGCGTTTAGGTTAAAAGTTGGGGGAGGGGGAGAAGATAGGGCAAGCTTAACAACTTTTTTTGGTCCAGTGGTGTGGCGTGTTTTCGAACACCTAAAACTTATACATGCCGTTCCAAACTTCTTTCTATATACATTTACTCCTCTTTACATTTTATTACTAGGGGCTTTTTACTTCAAGTTAAAAAAGGAAAAGTCCGCTTCAGACTTTTTCCCAACATTTAACGACATAATCATCGGGGTTCTATTGATTTTCTATTTAACCTATCCCCAACTTACCCCTCAATGTATTCTTTGGATTTTGCCTTCAATAATTTTTGCTTTCGTTACGCACAAGTATAGCGTTTTTCCACTAATTGCAGTTTCGTTGTTTGTCATTCCCTATTTAGATTTGACATATTTTATTATCGGATTTTCGGTACCCTTTGCACCTTTTTCGGTTAAGATGATGTCGATCCCATTAGAGTGTATGGTTGCCATAGTTCTTTTACCCGTTATAGTCCATTTTCTTTTGAGTAAGCTATGTTGGAAATGTTACTTAAGGATAAGCAAAATATGTAAGGCGTTAATTGGTCAACCCCAGGGCCATAGAGGATACATACTTTACTTCGGCGTGAATTTCTTCATCTTCGCTCAGCTGTTAGCGATTTATACATTGAACATTAGTTCATTTCTCTTGGCTATATTATTAGTAATAACAATTTTTCTACAACACATAATTTTCTTTGCGTTAGAGGACAATAAATTATGATTAAATGTTAACTGTTACAGAGGGGGGTTCATGAAAGGAAAGGTGGATGTAGTGGTTCTCACAAAAAACAGCGAATATCTACTGGAGAATTGTCTGACTAGTGTATACAAGAATGTTCCGGTTAATCGGTTGATCGTAATCGACGGATTTTCCAGTGACAGAACGATGGAAATAGTAGACACGTTCAATGAAAAATACGGAAATGTTAAGATAATTCGAAAGAGAGGAACTAGAGCTAAGGCACGTGAACGAGGCATCCGTGAAGTTGAAACTGAATGGTTTATGTTTGTTGACAGTGATGTTGTTCTTTGTAGAGGTTGGTTTAATAAGGCCCGAAAGTACTTGGGGAAAAATGTTGGAGCGGTTTGGGGACTGAATCTAGATGTAATTCCAAAAACAAAAAGCGGGTTTTTATTCAAACTTTTAGGGTTAGTTGCATTAAAATGCTTCAAAGCTCGCGGAGGCACGCACGATATCCTAATCCGGACAAGCCTAGTTAAAGATATTAAAATTCCATCACGTTTTCATGTTTTTGAGGATTCTTATATTATAGATTGGATTAGAAAGAAAGGTTATAACGTAATTGTCGGCGAAGATGTCTATTGTTTACACTTTAAACCACCTGAGGATTGGCATTTGAAAAACAATGTTGAATTGATTTCTTTAGAATTTAAGCTTGGACTTATGAATTTTCGTAGACTAAGATATTTTTTCTATTATCCTTTTTTTGCATTATATTGGTTGATTCATAAGCTACGAAACAGATAACAATTTACCGTAGCTTACAATCATTTTAATTGAGAGAAATGAAGAAAACGCTAAGTCAGCTAAGCTTTATTCAAAGAAAATTCCAAGAGTATTATCTAAAAGGAAAAGTTCCTATGCCTTCACGTTTTGAAGAACGTGAGTTTGGATTTCTTTTGTTCAGTGAAGGAATGGTAAGACATAAAGGTTTTGAGAATTCGAAGGATCTGCAAAGGTTTTTATGCGAGTTTACTCCCTCTGATGTTTATTATTCATGTGCTTTTTATGAACATCCAGAAGCGCCTATGGATGAGAAGGGCTGGTTGGGTGCAGATTTGATTTTTGATATTGATGCTGATCATATTTCGACACCCTGCAGAAAGATGCATGACGTTTGGATTTGTGGTGGTTGCGGTTTCGGCGGGAAAGGCGCAGCTCCAGAAAGATGCCCGCATTGTAAAGGGGAAAGATTTAAGGTTAAGGCTTGGGCTTGTGAGGTTTGTTTAGAATCGGCTAAGGCTGAGGTTTTAAAGCTGTTAGATATGCTATTTGAGGACTTTGGGTTTTCAGAAGGTGAGGTGCGAGTGTTTTTCTCTGGACATAGAGGTTATCATGTTCATGTGGAAAGTGAAGCTGTTTGGAGTTTAGGGTCAGCAGCACGGAAGGAAATAGTGGATTATGTTTTAGGTTTGGGATTGGACGCAAAGTTTCATGGCTTGGAAAACTTGAAAGGTTATGGGATAGCACGTGTAGTTGGGCCTTCGTTGGAAGATTTTGGATGGAGGGGCAGATTAGCCCGAGGGGTTTATGAGATAATCTTGGATGCTTCTGAAAGAAAGCTGGAAAGCTTAGGATTATCACGCCGGGTTGCAAAACTTTTGTTAAAGAATAGAGATAAAATTCTTGAAAGCTGGAATATGGAAGGCCCCTGGGGGATCATTAGGGGAGTTGGGTTAGAAAGCTGGAAAAAACTGGTTGCAGGAAGTATAAATTTGCAATCGGCAAAAGTTGACACTGTGGTAACTACGGATGTTCATCGTTTGATAAGGCTTGAAAATACCTTGCATGGGAAGACCGGTTTCAAGAAAACAAGGGTGGACCTTTCGCATATAGAAGAGTTTGACCCATTCAGGGAGGGAATTGCCTTTAGGAAGGGGACAGTAAAGGTTTTTGTTACGGAAAGCCCTAAGATTAAAATTGGCGACGAGCTTTTTGGCCCTTTACGTGATGAGTGGGTTGAATTGCCTACAGCTGTAGCTGTGTTGCTTTTGTGTAAGGGCGTAGCTAGGGTAGCGGATGAGAATGTATGAATTGCTTTATGATGCTTGGTTGAAGGAGAAAAAGAACAGGGAAGTTCAAAAGCTTCCAGAGAATTTCTATGTTAAAATTGCAGAGTATATGAGAAAGTTGAGGAAGGAGGGTCGTATGCTTGATGAGAAAAGCGTTAAAGCCAAGGTTTTACGTCGAAAAACTAAGAACATTGAGGCGATGGTTAAAGAGTTGCTATGGTTACGGTGGGAAAAAATAGTTCGAAAAGCTTTGGAAGATAGAAAAATTCCTGAAAATGTCTTGACTTTAGAAGAACAGAGGTGGAGCCAGAGGTTGGTTTCACTGTTCGAGGATTTTGAGTCTTTCTGTGACAAAGTTTTGATGGGTAAAATGGAGAAGCCCCTGAGAGAGCAGCCTAGTATGATGGTGCTTCGTTTTTTGGAGGATGTCCCAGCTATTGTTGGAGCAGATATGCGAACTTATGGTCCATTTAAGGCGGAGGATGTGGCTACTTTGCCTTTTGAGAATGCTAGGATTTTGATTAGGCGAGGTGTTGCGGTTAAGATTGAGTTAGACTATACTACATAGTGGTTTACTATCTTCTGCATTCTCTTAGGCATTGCCTGTCTTTTGGATAGTTGCTTTAGAATTTTCATTATTTGTGGTTGGAATCGGGCAATATCTGTTAGTGTTATCAATCCAACTAAGCGTTTTCCTTCAACTACTGGGAGTTTTTTAATCTTCATTTCAAACATTAGTTTGGCGGCGTCTTCTAGCTCCATGTTGGGTTCAACTACTATTAGGGGGGTTGACATGACATCTTTTACTTTTGTTTTGGTTACGCTACGGGACTCAGCAACTATTCTTTTGAGCAAGTCGCGTTCGGTTATTATTCCCACCGCTTTCCCCTTGTCTACGGCGAGTAAACATCCTATTTCGAATTTGTTCATTATTTGGGCTGCTTCTCGGACTGTGATATTTACGTCCACGGTGATTACATCTTTAACCATGAGATCTTCTACTTTTAGCGACAATTCCCTTTCCTTCCCCAACGTTTTTTTAGCTTTTTCCCTTTTTTGCCTTGGCAATTTCATCAAAGGGTATTAATGGATTGACTATTTATTGGTTAATGTGTAGAAATCTGTATGAAAATTAAGTTTTCAATTGTTGCAGAAAATTTTCTGTTTCCGGATCTAGGGGTATTTGGGCTTTTATGAACTTTTCCTTGGGTTTTGCGAGGGGACGAGTCGCATCTATACCCATTTTTGTGGTGGTGCCGCTCTCTTGGTCTGCGGAGGGATCAAGGGTTGATCCTCTAACGTTAGAGACTACTATTAAATCTTTGTCCGCTTGGAATCTGGTTGCAATTGCCCATTCCACCTCGTTTGGATTGTAAATGTTTATGTCAGAGTCTACTACTATTACATGTTTAAGGCTGGGGTGAGCGGAAAAAGCAGCAAGTATGGCGTTTTTGCCGTCGCCTTGGGTTTGTTTTTCGATGGATATTATAGCATGGAGCCATCCGCACCCACCGGTGGAAAGGTTTACGGCTTTTACTGTTGGAACCACATTGGACACGGAACGCCATATTAGGGCTTCGCGAGGTAAGCCCATTAAAAGTTTGTGTTCGCTTCCCGAGGGCAAGAGTGCTTGATAAATGTAGTTTTCTCTGTGCATTGTGTTGATGATTTTGATTATAGGCTGTTGACGTTGAATGTCGTAGGTTCCAGTTATGTCGACTAGTGATCCTTCTAACGTTTGTTTTCTTGTGGACATCTTTCCTTCTAGGACTATTTCGGCGTCTGCTACAGCGTTAGCGTTAACGTAGTGGCATTGAATTAGCCGAAGTTTGTTTTCGAGGAGGGCATTAGCCACAGCAAATTCGTTTATTCCAAAGGGGAGTGGTGAGCTGGCAGCTAAATGTATTGTTGGATGGACACCTATAGATATGGCTATGTCGAGGTCTCTGTCTTCTTGTTTGGCTAGGTTCCAGAGTTTGAATAAATGTCTTGGCACGAGGCGGATAGCCAGGTGATTCTCGTCCAGAATTTGTAGTCGATGGATGGATACGTTTTCAATTTTGTCGTCAGGACTTTTGGCGGATACAATTGCGGAAGTTATGTAGGCTCCGCCGTCTTTTTCGAAGTGGGTTAAAACTGGGATTTTGAGTAAGTTTGGTTTTTCTATTACTTCCTTCACTGGGCCGTCCTCAACGATTTTTGGTTGTAACGGCTTTTCCCAAGCCTCAAAAATCGTCGAGTAAAGGTTTTCGTTGTTTGTTTTCAATGCGTGGCAGATTCTTTTCCGGGTTCCGCAGACGTTTGCCACTATTCGATTTTTATGTCCCCGTACTTTTTTGAATAATAGAATTGGTCCTCCGTCTAGTTTTTGAATTATAGCGGGTATTTGAAATTTGGGTGAGAACTTTTCTTTTATGGTTAGAATTTCGCCCTTTTCTTTCATTTCCTTTAGGAAGTTTCGTAGGTGGGTCATGTTGGGATTCCTTCTCTTTCTTGTTGTGTTGTGGGGGCGGGTTGGGTTTTTGTGACTTTTTCTATTAGTTTGAGGAGGATGGGTCTTGCCTCTATTTCGTTTATGGTTTTTAAGTAGACGGAAACTAAAGCTATTTTGTTAGTTTTTGTTGCTATGTGTTCGGCGAACATGCGGGCAGTGATTATGTTCCTATCGCCTAATAATATTGAGGAAGTTGGCGGAGCCGTGGTTACTTCACTCAAACCTTTCGGCGGGGGCACCGCTATGGCTAAAGTTCCTAGGTAGTCTTCACTTTCGCTTAGCAAAACTAGACAAGCATTTTTGGTTTCCACATACACAACTAGAAAACGGGCATCCTGTTCAAACACTTCTTCTTTAATAACTTTCGCACTTGACAATGAATACACCGTGCCTATTTATACGTCACCGATTCACTATTTATTGTTTTCAAGTTAAGGCGTGCGTTGCAGATGGAAAGGAAGAGGGCTTCGAGAGTTCTTAAAACTCTGCTGAAAACTTTCAAGTTGCCGGAGTGGACGAGTTCACCTTGTAAAAGGCCCTTCGAAACGCTTATACGTACAATTATTTCGCAGAACACTTCTAACAAGAATACAGCTAGAGCCTTCGAAAAACTTTCGGAAAGATTTCCCATGACGCCCGAAGCTTTTTCGAATGCTGAACTAAGTGAAATTGAACGGTGCCTCAGGCCAGCGGGGTTGTACCGGAACAAGTCTAAAATAATAAAGAAACTTTCAAGGATGATAATTGAGGAATTTAATGGAAGCTTGGAACATGTTTTATCGTTACCAACCGAAGAGGCACGTAAAGTGTTGTTAGGACTTCCAGGGATAGGGCGAAAAACAGCGGATATTCTTCTGCTTTTCTGTGCTAAAAAACCGACGGTTCCTGTTGATACGCATGTGAACCGGGTTTCTCGAAGGCTCGGTTTAGCTCCGGCGAATGGAGGCTACGAAGAAATCCGTTTGGCGCTTCAAAAGCTCTATGATCCGAAAGATTATTTGGCAATTCACGTATTGCTTATATTGCTTGGCAGAAGCTACTGTAAAGCACGGAAGCCTCTTTGCAATTCGTGTCCTATGGATAATTTATGTCTACAGATTGACGTAGAGGACTAGCGATGTTAAAGCTGATGAAAAGAGTTGGGAGGTATTTTCCATACGCTAAGGTTAGGCCCTTCCAAGACGAGTTTATTCGAACTGTATATGAGGCCGTGGAAAATGGGGCTAATGTCATAATTGAGGGAAGCAATGGTTTAGGAAAGACTGTTGCAGCTTTATCTGCGTGTTTACCAGTGGCCTTAGAGAGGGGTTTACAGATACTATATGTTGCTAAAACACATAGGCAGCATGATAGGGTAGTTGAGGAGCTTTTGGCTATTTCCAAGAAGCAAAGGGTTTCGGGGCTATCTGTTCGTGGACGCTCTGAAATGTGTTTGCATCCAACGGTTGTTAGGCGGGCGTCAGACGCTAGGACTATCATGGAAGTCTGTGAAATGCTCAAATCCGAAGATAAATGTCCATACTACTACCGAATTGAACGAGAATTTGAGAGATATGCTGAACTGCAGCAACATGTTTTGCTTAAGCCCTGCAAGGCTTCAGAGATCCACAGAATTTGCCGAGTTGAAGGTTTTTGTCCATATGAGTTAATCAAAGATTCCCTAAGTGAGGTTAATGTAATCGCTTTGAGCTACCTGTACGTTTTCGACCCGAGGATACAAGCCTTCTTCCTGAAAAATCTGGAAAAGGGCTTGGGTAAGGTTCTTCTAATTGTGGATGAGGCACATAACCTTCCAGATACCGCTGTGGAGATTGCAAGCGACAGTCTAACTGCGTTCACGCTAAAACAGGCTGAAAACGAAGCGAAAAGGTTCGAATATGATGATATTGCGGAGTTCTGTAAAGGAGTTAGGGCAGTTTTAGAGGAACTGAGCGGGAAAAACAGAAAAGAAACTGTGGTTTCGCCTCAATTAATAATTGAAATTGTTGAACGCGAGTCAGGGATTGATGATGTTGCTCTGTTCCTCGAGGAACTTCATGAGCTTGGAATGGTTATTAAACGAAGATTACTTAACGAGGGAAGGTTTCCACGGTCTTATATTCATAGAACAGCTGAGTTTCT
>MTLR01000155.1 GCA_002010925.1 Candidatus Bathyarchaeota archaeon JdFR-04 | reverse complement strand
CTCGTTGTCTTGGGTTTTAGCCACTTCAACAAGCATTTTAGCCGCTGGATGTTGAACATCCAGCTCTTTCATTATCGTTGCACCGTCATTAGTTATCGAAACATCTCCAAAGCTGTTCACAAGCATCTTGTCCATTCCACGAGGGCCAAGCGTGGTTTTTACCGTTTCTGCTATTATCTTTGCAGCCGTTATGTTGTTTCTTTGGGCTTCTCTACCAGTGGTTCGACTAGTTCCTTCCTTCAACACTAGAACAGGGACGGTTGCCATTTTCTAGCTCACCTCCATGCACATTTACGCAAAGAGGTGAACTTACAATACAGCAAAAATTTCTGCAAAAAACAGTTATATTTAAACTTTTCTGCAAGTTTAACAAATCTTCTTCATCCATGATGTTTAGAACCAGGCTTTGGGAAATGCGTAGTTCCTCGGGTTTGCTGACGAACGGTTGCCCTTTCGTTACCTTTTTTAATGTTACCGTCTATTTCTAGTTGACAAAGTTACCCATGTTTAAGTGGGCGGGAAACCTTTGCTTCCAGCAGAAACAGATGAGCGCGTGAAAAGACGGATACTAAGTGTATGCCAAGACCATCTACGAAAGGTTTTAAATCTTACCCGAAAAATCCCCCAAATATTTGATTGCTTCTTTAGAAACGATTTAGACACTATTAGACGGCTCTATTCAGAGATTAGGAAAGAAGAAGAGGAGATTGACAATGCTCGACGGATGGTTTCCAAAGAACTAGCTGAAGTTGGAGCTATCCTAACAAGCCGCGAGGACTTCCTTAGGTTTACGAACCTTTCAAGCGAAATAGCTGATTTCTGTGAGGGAATAGCTTTTCGCGTTTTAGAACTCATGGAGCATGATTGGGAAGTTCCATCTGAAATTAAGAGGGATTTAACCAAGCTTTCCGAGGCTGTGCTCGAGACAGTGGCTCGTTTAAGGGAAACCTTAATGGTTTTAACCTACGGTTCTTCCGTGGCACTTCAGAAAGCCCAAGAAGTGGAAATCGCTGAACGCGCTGTAGATGACCTTTATCGTGAACTTGAAATAAAACTCATAAGCAAGGAAATAGACATCCCAGCCCTAATTCTTTTAAGAGATATTCTCCAGCTTCTGGAAGATATAGCAGATAAAGCCGAAGATGCTTCAGATGCCGCTAGAATTCTATCTTTCATAATGTAAAAGAAGGAAAGAACTGATGGCAAAGCCAATAACTGCCGAGTTCCTCCAGAACTTTCTTGTAGTATGGAATCCTGACGAAGGCTCCGAACTCTACAAAAAAGGATTT
Source organism: Candidatus Bathyarchaeota archaeon JdFR-04 (assembly GCA_002010925.1). Taxonomy (GTDB): domain Archaea; phylum Thermoproteota; class Bathyarchaeia; order Bathyarchaeales; family UBA233; genus UBA233. The sequence continues at coordinate 9,915 of MTLR01000155.1, read as the reverse complement.
TATGGAAAACCTTTAGGAATCCCGAAGCCAAAGGCCGCCCAGTTCAATGTTCCATTAATGCTTGACCTAATGGAAGGTTTATATCTAGCCGAAAAACGCATAATCCGGGTAGTAGAAGGCCCTAGAAAACGCCGAGTAAACCTAGAAAAGATAAGGAAAACAGCGCGTGAGCTCTACGATGAATTCGACCACAAATACACAGTTTACAAAGACCTACGAGAACACGGCTTAGTAGTTACTCCAGGAATAAAATATGGCTGTGACTTCGCCGTATATAAACATGGACCAGGACTGGAGCATGCACCCTTCATGGTTTCGGTTAAAAAACTGACAGACGAGGTAAGCGCAACAGAAATAGTTAAAGCCGGAAGACTCGCCACAACCGTAAGGAAAAGATTCATAATTGCTACTCCAGACATGCAAACTAAAAAGATAAACTACCTAATTTTCAAGTGGTTTAAAGCATAAATAAAGAAGTAACTATTAAACCTTAATTCGAAGTTCGAATCCCAATAAGAGATTTAAACTTCAGACTCTATATTATTAGTAGGAGCAACGAGAGGCGTAAAAGAAAAGTTGGCTCTGAGGAAACGCGAAATGTTTTCCTTGATTGATGATGAAACCCTCATGAAAGTTGCAGCTTCATTTGGAGATGAGGAAGCCATCAGGATAGTGGAAATCCTGAAAAATTCTGGAGAAATTACTGACGATCAAATAGCCAACAAAACAGGAATTCGCCTAAACACTGTTAGAAAAATACTCTATAATCTTTATAACCACTCACTTGTGCGCTTAAGAAGGACAAGGGATGAAAAAACTGGATGGTTCATTTTCCATTGGAAACTTCAACCCGACCAACTTGAAGGTTTTATAATAAACCAAAAACGTAGAGTTCTAGAAAAGTTGCAGGCCAGATTGGAATATGAAAAGACACATGACTTCTACTACTGTCATACACCTGGATGCAAGCGCATACCTTTCGAAGAGGCTGTGGAACACGTGTTTCGCTGTCCTTTGTGCAACAAACCTTTGATGCATTACGACAACACAAAGATAATCGAAGTTCTAACTCAAAAAGTTGAACAATTGAGGAAAGAACTCAGTGAATAAAAACCTTCCATCAAAAGAAGAAGCATTAAGGCTTCTCCATAAAGCTGGATGTTCCCAAAACGTTATACAGCACTGCGTAACTGTTGCGGAACTTGCAGCAAAAATCGCCGAGCTTTTCTTGAAAAAAGGAATAAAAGTAAACCGAAAGCTTGTGGAAGTCGGCGCCATTTTACATGACATAGGAAGAGCGAAAACTCACACGGTACACCACGCTATAGTTGGAGCTGAAATAGCCAAAAAATATGGGTTACCTGACTCCCTAATTCGCATTGTAAAACGGCATGTAGGCGGAGGAATATCGCCTAAAGAAGCGGAAAAACTCGGCTGGCCTAATGACACTTACATGCCTGAAACTTTAGAAGAAAAAATAGTTTCCTATGCAGATAAGTTAATTGAAGATTCCCGACGTGTTCCCATACAGCGTACAATCGCAAAAATGGCAAAGGAAATTCCCAAGGACGCTGTGGAACGCATGCTAAAGCTTCACGAAGAAATTGTAAGCATAATCGGTGACCTCTAAATGCCCAAAATAACATTACTTCAGAAGATATATGGGGCAAATACTTCTAAAGATTTTCAAGAAACCTTAAACATTCTCTTTAAAGGACTTAAAGTTAAAGCCTATATATGCGGAGAAGTTTCCCACGATTGGCTTCAAGTAGAAATTTTAGGCGAAGACCAGAAATTTGCAATAAATTATCTTGAAAAAAACTTCGGTTTATGCCCAGAAAGCATTAAAAATCTCACAAAATTTTCAACAATATGTGGGAGGATAGTTCATCTCGAAAAAAGCGAACACGAACTTTACGTCGACATAGGTATTTTCCATCCAAAAATAATAGACGCGGTGCTACCTATACAGAATTTACGAACCCAACTCATTGACGGGAAAAAACTGGCTCTCAAAAAAATAGTTGAACTATTTGGATTTAAAGAAAATTTCCCCATCTATGTAAAAATTCTCGAGATCGCACCAGAAAAAGAAAAAATCATTGTTACATTATCCGAAAAACAGGTTTCCCTTTTCTCAAAATGGAGAAAAATGCTATTGGACAGGCTTCTGATTTTCGGCAGTCCTCTTCCAACCGTGACACGAGCGGTCAAAAAATCCGGGTTCTACCGTAACATTATCAAAGTTGAAACTTTGGGGTTCCTTGAACATGCAATACTCTGCAAACTCGGAACCCAAGCTGTTGGACTGATTCCGAAAATAGGAAGGTTAATCCCTCATGCCTCATTAACAATTTTTTCCCCGACAAAAATCAGGACCATAACTGAAACTGCTTGAAGTTTTTGGATGGGCCGGGCCGGACTTGAACCGGCGACCTTCGCCTTTCCTCGCCGAGGCACGTAAGGGCGATGTCCTACCATGCTAGACGACCGGCCCCTGTTCAGCGAGTATAAGCCTACGCCTTTTTAGCTTATTAATTTTCGTGCATAATCGAAAAATTTTTAAAAGTTTTTTTCTGGCTTCTTTTAATTGGATTAGGCGGTTCTATGAATACTTTGGAAATGTGTTTCCAGTTTAGCCTTGATAGCTCTGAAGGGTGTCCGGTATGGGCATCCATATCATTGCCGAACTCCTCGGTGTGGATGAAACAAAAATTTCGCGTGTTTCACAGCTTCGAAGCATAATGGATAGAGTGATTTCCCTTTCAGGATTAAGTGTTGTTGCTTCTTCCTTTCATCAGTTTAGGCCTCACGGAGTTTCAGCGGTATACTTGCTCCGAGAATCCCATCTAAGTGTTCATACATGGCCTGAATATTCCTATGTGGCACTAGACATTTTTAGCTGCGCTTCTGAAGAAAAAGCGTTTAAGGCTTTCGAGCTTCTGGTTGAGGAATTTCAGCCTAAAACCGTGAAGAAGAAAGTTTTGAGGAGGGAAATTGATGAACCCCGTGAAATATTACATTCTTCATGAGTTAAGTGAAGGTAAGAAGTCCTTATGGAAACTCTTGGAAAACAATCGGTTTCTCCTCAAGGATTTTTTGGACGCTTTAAACATTTTATACGAAGGGGGTTTTATTTCAACGGACGAGAAAGGGATATTTTTAACAGAAAAAGCCAAAAAAGAATTAAATCTGAGGCCTTATGAGTTCAGAGCCAGCGTTTGTCAAGAATGCCACGGAAAGGGATTCCTTTTAGGCGGGAACTTTGAAGAGATACTAAGAGAGTTTAAAAGAATTGTGGAAAATCGTCCCCAACCTTTGTTGGAATATTTTCAAGGGTATATGGATGAGTTTGACGTAGTAGCTCGAGTTGCGTTTATGCATGCTTGCGGGGATATTTCCGGCAAAGATTTCATTTTAATAGGTGATGATGACCTCCTAAGCGTGGCTTTGGCTTTGACTGAGCTTCCTTCTCTAATCTGTGTTTTAGACATCGATGAACGTTTGGGTGAATTTATTAAACATGTAAACAATAAATATGGTTTCGAAATAGATTTCAAGAAGTATGATGTGGCTGAGCCGTTGCCTGAAAAGTTTGTTGAAAAGTTTGATGTTTTTTCTTCTGAACCATTAGAGACCTTAAGCGGGTTAACGGCTTTTGTTGTTCGTGGGGTAAGCTGTCTAAAAAGTAATGGGGTTGGATATTTTGGATTAACAACAAGTGAAGCCTCGCTTAGTAAGTGGCTAAAAATTCAAAGAATCATAACCAAAATGAACTGTGCAATCACTGATATAATTCAAGGTTTCTCTAGGTATCCAATGAAATATGCAACCATAAATTATGAAAACTTTGCTAAACAACTCAAATTCGAGGTTGGTGAGAACCTTGGAACAAAATGGTATAAATCCGCACTTTTCCGTTTTCAAGCGTTGGGACAGCCCAAACCTCTAATATCGTGGAAGAACAAACTCCGCATAAAAAGCGTTGACCCAAAAGAAGACATAACCCACCCTTCAACAATTTGTTAAAACCCTGATTTCAAAAATTAATCGTTTCTCGTTCAAATTTAAGCATCTAATTTTTGTAATGTTAGTAAAGAAATGAAATATGGTTATAATCTTGGAAAAGAGGATGAAGAAAATGAAGGAAAAAATAGTTGTCCGGGAGGCTTTGGATACTGACCGTGAAGCTGTTTTCAGATTTTGTGAGAAAACATGGAGTTGGGGCGACTATATACCCCGGGTGTGGGATAAATGGATGAAGAATAAAAGCGGCAAAATTTTTGTGGCAACTATAAAGAATGTCCCGGTCGGGATCTCTCACGTTAAGGTTGACAAAGTTAAGAAGGAAGCATGGCTTAGTGCGGCGAGAACAGCTCCGGAGCATAGGCGCAAAGGGGTAGCTACCGCTATAGCTAGAAAGTGCCTAAAATATGCAAAACAGAACGGTGCTGAAAAAGCTAGACTCGTAACCTCCTCAGATAACAAAGCCGCCCGCATAGTGCTTCAGAAACTTGAATTTACTCCCATAGCCGAGTTTGTTGAGATGATAACCGAGAAAATCAAGCCTAGAAGAAGCCTAAAATCAAAGTGGAGTAAACTAAGAGACCTAAAACCGATATGGATGTTTCTACAGAAATCAGAAATCTTCAGCAAATCTGCTAGGCTATTTACCATTCTTTTTAGGTGGTATTCGCTTACTTTGCGTGACCTAGAATGGTTCATAACCCAAGGAAAAGCCGTCGTATATGAAAACAGAGGTAAAATTGAAGGATTAACCCTAATTGATGACTCCACAGCTAAGGAGTGGCAGGAAAATACTATTCAAACTTGCTATATAGACGGAAACGAGGAAACAATAATGGACATGCTCAACTTTTTAGCTACTTACTGCCATAAACAAGGCATAAAAAAGATTTATGGATTCACATGCAAACATCAAACTGTAACTTCTGTTATGAAAAAGCTAGGCTTTGAAGAGCCTGATGAGGTGGAAATAGTCTATGAGAAAAAACTATGAGGAAACATGTTTCAAGAAGGCTTTAGGGGTATACTGCATTACCCCCCGGGCACGATAAGCAAAGCCCTTAGCAACCAAAACCTTCAATATTCGCTCAGGGAACAGCCGGTTTCGAATTAAAATTTCTAGGGCATGAGTGTAATTGCAGTTCAACTCACGTACAGCCAAAATCTGCTGTTTTCTGGATAAAACGTAATCTTTACATTCTACAAGATAAGCCAAGCTCATGTCCGGCTTAACTGCTAAAACATCACAATGGTTTCGGCGAACAAATACTATATATCCCTTCCTACGAAAGGCATCTGCAACAGCATCTTCCAACTCAGCTCCACTCATCTCCATCAAACCTTACGAATCTTAGATAGTTATTAAAAACGATGATTTGAGGAGTTTCTTTGTTTTCTCATTCAGTAATAGTAATAAGGGATTCGCCAACCGGTTTATGCTCTATGGATTTTTCAAGAGAACTGATTAAGGTAATCCCATAAAGGTCTAGAACACATTCTCCCTTTGCTTTCGCTTTAAAAACAATAGTCAGCAAGGTTCCATTACCTTTCACACCAGGTGTGTCGCCTAGGAGGGTGCAGTCTATTATTATGTAGCCTTCTGTGTTGTTTAGTTTGTAGGTGAAGAAGGTTTCGCCTCCTGTTTTGAGGAAGCTTCCTTCGGTTACTTGTGTTACGTTTAGGAGGGAGGAGTTCCACCTCAACCTAACCTCCCACCCATAAAGATCAAACACTTCAGAGATATCGATGTTTATCGCAAAGTTTTGTCCAGGTGCTCCAAAAGTGATTTCTGGGTTTACATAGACCGTTGTGGTTGTAGTTCCCTTTACGATTGACAAGGGATTGATATTTATTACTCCAGCTAGTAGAATGATAAAGGTTAGCATTAGGATGAGGGAAGTTTTTCTCACGGTGTTAACGCTCCCTAAAGCCTGTGGGTAAAGTATGCTTCATTTGTGTTTTATTCTGATAGACTAAATAGAGGGAGGGGTTAGTAGCTTTTCCCTATGTTGACCGCAATGGTTGTTAAGTCGTAAATGTCAATTATGAAGTCAAAGTTGAAGTCTAGGCTGAAGTCATAGTTTGGCATAAATTGGTTTCCAGGAGTAGATCCATAAGCTTTGGCTATGTGAACGAGGTCCCAAATGTTAATCTCTCCATCAGGTAATTGTCCTTCGCCAAATACGTCGCCTATTGGAATCTCAATAGCACTTTCGGCGTAGAAAACTACTGATCCTCTTATCAGCTCTATTCCTTGAACATTTACAGTAAAGTCAGTCCAGTTGTTTGTTACTGAGAGAGTTCCTAATCCATCATCTACCAGCAATTCCATGGTGAATGTATAATTGCCCGGCTCATTGATTAGGTCATAAGTAAATGTTACGTTATAGATGTCCCATAAGCCTTCAATATAAAAATCTGTACCTGCATATTCTGTTTCTACTATTGTAGTGTTGACCAGTTTTCCTGCATAAAAGTTGTATTCCTCCAGTAATTGCGACTCGTTGGTAAATGTCCACGCCATCATAACTTCTGCCCATTCACCTGTTTCAGCGTAAGCTCCACACCACCCATATGCAGCTGAATCACCATAGTATTCGATGATTCCTTGCATTACAACCCATGTAGACAGAACTTCTGATTGCGCAGCTGTAGGAGCTAAGGATATCAACATAAGCATTAGTATGAACAGGAATGTCTTTCCCATATTCTTTCCTCCAATTTACCTGAAAACATTATTGGAAAACCAAAATAAAAACTTTCTTAAGCCTATTTTTTGAAAATAACGTTTATTATTGTTTATTTACTCAAAACATTGTTGATAAATGTTTACCTCCGTTGGTATCCATGAAAAAATTAATTTTGATTTGGACAAAGGTATTATAGTTATTTTATATCCAGATTTTTTAAATAGGGGCTTCAGTCTTCAACTTAAGTAGATAAACGATGTCAAAGAAAAAATGTCTAACGTGTTTCCTTCTATTGATAATTCCCGTCATACTAGCCGAAGAATCTGCCCAAGGTGCCTATCAGCTTGAATACACTATCGAAGTGTACAAAGATGGATCCGCTCTCTGGATTATCGAGCAAAGAGGGATGGATCTTCAACCTGTGCTGGACAGGTTTGTTAAAAATGTAAGTCAACTCATAAAAGCATCTAAAAGTCTATCCGAAAGGAGCATGTCCGCGGAAAATTTCTTCATGAAAGTACGTGTTTCAGGCTCATACAAAGTTATACGATATGGTTTTCTTTGGAATGGATTCGGATTGGTTAACGATTCGAGAATTGAGATAGGTGATGTATTCCTCGTGGAAAACTTTTTTGAATATTTTTACGGGGATGGAACACTGTACATAAGATACCCAGACGGATATTTAGTAGAAGAAGTTTATCCACAACCCGGTGAACGTTACGAGTCCCCTCCAACGCTCAAATGGTATGGAGTGAAAGACTTCAAAGCAGGGCAACCGAAAATTGTGATTAAAGAAAAATCCAGCACCTTTGGGATTCTCAGTTTCCTAGCTGAGTATACCGTGTTAATAGTTGGTTTGCTGATCTTTTTGACCGGGGGGCTGGGGTTATATTACTTTAGATTCAGAAAGGAACCGATTGAGAAAGCTGCATCTCCTACGCCTCCAAAAACTTCAAAACCCCCTCTCATGATGGATGACGAAGAGAAGGTTCTTAGCCTACTTAAGGCTGCTGGCGGAAGCCTATATCAATCAACCATCGCTGAACAATGCCGTTTTTCAAGGGCTAAAGTCAGCAAACTTTTAACATTGATGGAAAAAGAGGGAAAGATAAAAAGAGAGAAGAAAGGGAGGGAGAAAATAGTAACAATAAAGGAGGATGCTTCTGATTGAAACGCTTACTTCATTCTGCAAGAATCAAACTTTTATGTATTTTAACAATCCTTATTTTCATAAGTTTTGCAATGCAAATAATAACCATTAAATCAGCTTCAGAAACTGAAGTAAGGGTAGAACCTTTTTCCAGCTTCGCTGACCCTGATAATAATTTTACCATTAATATACATCTGATGAATATCCAAAACCTCTATGGAGTTGAAGTTAGACTTCTTTGGAATGCATCCCTTTTAAGGTTAATACGAGCAAATGTAACATTAGGAGTGCAATCTTATCCTCAGGGAATCTTGAATGAACCAGTTGAAGTTTTTTACAATAAAATTGACAACGACATAGGAGAATACTTGCTGGTAGCTACATCTACCTCACCAGCAGAGCCCTTTAACGGAAATGGGAATATAGTTACCTTAACCTTCATAGTTACTAATCAGGGAAGTTGTATTTTAACTCTCAAAACTAAGCTTGCTGATTGGCCTCCGCCCGACAGACAACCTCGAGTATCTTGGCCTATTCCCCACACGACAATTGGAGGTTTTTTCAGTTCCAATAGTGAAGGGATAAATTTGGACGATACCCCCCCTATTACCCTAGATGATTATAACGGGTTATGGCACACCGAAGACTTTATTATCACTCTTACAGCCACTGACGACTTAAGTGGCGTAGCGGAAATATACTATGAAGTTAATAATGGGCCCACTAAAACTGTCAACTATGATGGGCAACCTTATATTACAACTGAAGGTTTCAACAACACTCTAGAATATTGGAGCATCGACAAAGCTGGTAACGAAGAACCCCATAAAATTTTAACTGAGATTAAATTGGATAAAACCCGGCCTGTAGCTAATGCGGGGCAAAACCAAACAATAAACGTTGGTGAGACTGTTACTTTTGATGCTAGTAACTCGACGGACAATATCGGGATAATTAGTTATAAGTGGGATTTCGGTGATGGTGCGACTGCAACAGGCGTAACTGTAACTCATGCGTATACTAATCCCGGAACCTACACAGTAAAACTAACCGTTATGGACAAAGCCGGAAACATAGGCATAGACTCTGTAAGAGTTATAGTAACTACCTCTGATATAGTTCCAGCGTGGATTAAAAGTATACTAATTGTAGCTGGAATAACTTTTATTCTTTTAATCGTCGTTATCCTCAGGAAACGTTAAGAGCAGCGGATAGAAAAGTCACTCTGCCTATTGTTATTAAATAAATAGAAGTGCCAAGTGTCTCTAATGCTTCTATATTAACGAGGGAGTTTCTGATAAATTTGGGGAACATTAAAGGGTGATATAACGTAATGGAATGAATTAGAAGAGGTGAACATTTAATATCTTTATTTTGTTTGAGTTCCTTACAAAATCTTTTTATTGAAAGGGCTATAGAGAGGAGGGTATGATGGAAAGGAAATATGTTTTAATAATTTGTGGTGGGCTTCTCTTATTAGTGATTATCGCCTACATGATCTTCATCGGGGACTTTTTTGTTAAAACCCACGATGTAGCGATAGTTGCCGTGATTCCTCCCAAAACTGAAATATATATCGGAGAAATTATAAACATTAATGTTACCGTGAAGAATGAAGGCAGTTTTTCAGAAACCATCAATGTCACTTTATATTATGGTGTTAATGTTATAGATATTCAAAAAGTTAGGGATATCGCTCCACATAAGGAGGTGACCCTAACTTTTAACTGGAACACTGTGAATGTTACTCCTGCTAATTACTTGTTATGGGCTGAGGCATCCAAAGTTTATGGTGAAATGGACAAGAAGGACAATAGGTATGTTAGTGGTATTCTTCGTATCAGGGAGAAACCAACGGAACCTGTAATTTTATACATATCCCCTCCAAACATCACAACTAAAATAAACCAAAGCTTTGCCGTTAACATCACGGTTTCTGGCACAGTTGATCTTTATGGGTGGGAGGTTAGGTTGAGGTGGAACTCCTCCCTCCTAAACGTAACACAAGTAACCGAAGGAAGCTTCCTCAAAACAGGAGGCGAAACC
>MTLR01000186.1 GCA_002010925.1 Candidatus Bathyarchaeota archaeon JdFR-04 | reverse complement strand
GAAACATCGTTAGAAGACCCAAATTTTTCATGGAAAATTTTTGAGATAGACACCCATTTGGGAGCAGCAATAGTTGGTTTAAGCTCAGATGCGAGAGTGTTGATAGATAACGCAAGAATCTACGCACAGAGCAACAGGCTAATGTATGACGAACCAATCGACGTTGAAGTGATAACAAAGAGAATAGGGGACATAAAACAGCTTTATACTCAACATGCCGGCGTAAGACCCTTCGGGGTATCCATAATCTTCGGTGGAGTAGACAAAACAGGAAACCGACTTTTTGCCACCCATGCCAGCGGCGCATATAGAGGATACAAAGCTACTGCCCTAGGCGCAGGACGCGAAACCGTAATTAAAATACTTAAAGAAGAATACCGAGAGGACATGAGCCTCGAGGAAGCCATAAAATTAACGATAAAATGCTTAACCAAGGCCCTTGAAGTACGGGGATTGTCACCACGCATGAAGGTCGCAGTGATCCCATCTACGACCAAAAGGTTAAGAATGCTCAGCGACGAGGAAATAGAGGAACATATAAAAACAGTCAAATAAGTGAAAACGAATGGGTGAAAAATACACCACAGCACGGATAACAAGAGAAGGAGAACACTTCGAAATTCTTGTAAAACCCCAAAAAGCCTTGGAATACAGACTTGGGAAAAATCTACCTCTATCTGAAATTCTTATAGCAGAAACAATATTCACGGATGCAAACAAAGGCACAAAACCATCTGAAGAGAAACTGCGTAAAGCCTTCGGAACCATAGACCCCTTAAAGATAGCAGAAATCATATTAAAGAAGGGAACAATACAGCTTACCACAGAACAGCGCAAAAAAATGATTGAGGAGAAACGCAAAAAAATAATTTCTATCATATCACGACAGTGTGTTGACCCCAGAACCAATTTGCCTCATCCACCTCTACGAATTCAACAAGCAATGGAACAAATCCATTTCTCCATAGACCCGTTCAAAGATGCCGAGGAACAGGCAAAGGATGTGATTAAACTGTTAAGATCTGTCCTACCCCTAAAAACGGAACAAGTCTTAGTTGCAGTTAAAATACCTGCCGAATACGCTGCAAAAGCCTATGGCACAGTAAAGGGGTTCGGCACTATAAAGCATGAGGAATGGCAAGCAGACGGTTCATGGCGCTCAACCCTTGAAATGCCAGCCGGACTTTTCGGACCTTTCCTCGAAAAACTTGGGGAGATAACCAAAGGAAGTGGAGAGGCAAAAATAGTAAGTTAATTGGTTTAAACATGTTTAAAGGTGAAAATATTTGCCCACGTTTTTTGAACCTAAAGAACTTGTTACGCCTGGAGATTTGTTGGCTGAAGGCAACTATATGGCTGGCGAGAACGCCTATTGTGAAAACAAGAAGGTTTTCGCCGCTAGGATAGGACTCGTTGAATACGACAACCGTAAAGTCCGCGTGGTAGCTTTAAGAGCCTTCTACATCCCGAGAATAGGCGATATAGTAATCGGCATAGTAACCGAGGTTGGATTTAACGGATGGGAAGTAGACATAAATGCTCCTTACACGGCAGTCCTACGCGCATCAGATGTGCTTGAAAGAGGGTTCCGACCTCAAAAAAACGATTTGCTCTCCATACTAGATATAGGCGACCTAATAGTAGCCAAAGTAGCCGCTTACGACCGCGGAAGCAACCCAATAATCAAGATAAGTGAACCTGGACTTGGCAAGATCTCCCGCGGACAACTAATCAAAGTTACACCCACAAAAATCCCACGAATAATCGGAAGGAAAGGCTCCATGATAACCATGATAAAAAGGGAAACAAACTGTCGTATAACCTTAGGACAAAACGGACTAATCATAGTTTCCGGCAAAAATCATGAAGACGAACGACTAGCCATAATGGCGCTCCGCAAAATAGAGGAAGAATCCCACACCTCAGGGCTCACAGATAGAATAGCTGAAATGATTAGAAAACAAAAGGAGGGAAGGAAAAATGTCTAAGCCTGAAAAATTGCTTGATAAGAAAGGGTTAAGACTTGACGGAAGAAAACTTGATGAATTAAGACCCATAAAAATGGAGGTAGGCGTCCTAAATAACGCTGATGGCTCAGCCTACCTTGAACAAGGGAAAAACAAGGTTTTAGCAGCCGTTTATGGGCCTAAAGAGGTTCATCCTAAACATTTAGCTCTAGCCGACAGGGCAATATTAAGGTGTAGATATCATATGGCCCCTTTTTCTGTAGAAGAAAGGAAATCCCCTGCACCGTCCAGAAGGGAAATTGAGCTCTCCAAGGTAATCCGTGAAGCCCTAGAACCCGCTGTTTTCTTGGAGTACTACCCGCGAACTGCTATTGACATTTTCATAGAAATACTTCAAGCCGACGGCGGAACAAGATGCGCTGGAATAACCACAGCTGCACTTGCATTAGCAGATGCTGGAGTACCCATGCGAGATCTTGTGGTCGCATGCGCCGCCGGAAAAGTTGATGGAAAACTTGCTTTAGACCTTATGGACTTAGAAGATAAGTATGGCGAAGCAGACGTGCCCTTAGCTATGATGCCAGGAATAAACGCAGTAACCCTTCTCCAAATGGACGGAAGCCTGACGCTTGAGGAGTTCCAAAAAGCCGTAAAAATGGCCATGGAAGGATGCAAGCAAATATACGAAATGCAAAAGAAGGCATTAAAGGCAAAATATGTAGCCATAAAGGAGGAAATACAAGAATGATTTCATCCATTGTTTCGAGAGTTAAACAAAAACAAATAGCGCAGCTAATAGCCAAAGGCATAAGACTTGACGGAAGAAAGCTAACAGACTACAGAGAAATTAAGATCGAAGCAGGGATAATTGAAAGAGCAGAAGGCTCAGCACGCGTGCTTTTAGGCAAAACACAAGTGCTTGTTGGCGTGAAAATCGAAGTAGGTGAACCCTTCCCAGATGTCCCAGACCAAGGAGTTTTAACAGTAAACGCAGAGCTCGTCCCACTAGCTTCACCAACCTTCGAGCCAGGACCCCCAGACGAAAACTCCATCGAACTTGCCAGAGTCGTTGACCGAGGAATACGAGAATCAAAAGCTATAGCCCTTGAAGAATTATGCATAAAACCCGGCAAAAAAGTGTTCATAATCTTCATAGACGTATACGTATTAAACCACGATGGAAACCTAATAGATGCCTCAGGTTTAGCCGCCTTAGCCGCACTGCTAAACACAAAAATGTACAATTACGAGTTAGAGAATGACGAAATAGTAAGGAAACCCGGATATACGCCCCTTCCGATAAGGAATCATCCAGTAGCTGTAACCTTTGGGAAGATAAACAACCAACTCGTAGTTGATCCATGGTTAGAAGAGGAACAAGTAATGGACGCTCGACTGACCATAACAACCGACAAAAACGAGAACATATGCGCTATACAGAAAGGAGGCTCCGGATACTTTACAACACAACAAATATTAGACGCCACAAAAATAGCGAAGGAGAAAGCCGAAGAACTACGGAAACTAGTGGTGGAACCCTAGAATGGGAAAACGAGTTAAAAAAATAGGGCCAACAAGAGGATTTGGCGCCCGTTACGGGAGCACCGTTAGGAAGCGCTATATAGATATATTAGTGAAAATGCGGAAGCCCCATCCATGCCCCCAATGTGGTTTTCGTAGGGTTAAAAGACAGAGCGTCGGCGTGTGGAGGTGCCGGAAATGTGGGTTCACCTTCGCCGGAGGAGCGTATATACCAACAACAAAGCTTGGAATAGTATCACGACGAGCAGCAAAGGGTGGACAAATAGAAGAAAAAACCTAACGGTCTAAAAATTGAAGATTAACGAAGAGAATGGTAGACCAAAAATTCTTTTTACAACTTCACGGAAACCAACAAATAGGATTCGAACATTCTGCCGAGATTTAGTTTATTCTATACCAAACACTTTAAGGATAAACCGAGGAAAACTGAGCTTAAATGCCTTAGCAGAAAAAGCGTTAGAACTTGGCGCAAACCGCATAGTAATAATCGACCGGTGGAAGGGTGGACCAGGTAAAATAGAGTTTTTCCAGATCAGGGAGAGATTACATCAAGTTCCACCTCTTATTTACTTGAAAGGGGTGAAACTTCGAAGAGAATTCGATACAAAAGTTAAAAGAGTCCAAGCGTACGCTATTGTAATTTGTAATGAGGAAAATGAAGAACTTCAAAAAATTTCGGACGCCATATCCGAGTTTCTACAATTACCACAAAAACAAGAGAACGCCCTGAAAAAACTTAAGTTTAGAAAACGAAGAACTATTTTTTGTATTGAAAAAAATAAGGAGATGCAAATTCGGTTTACATTTAGACTTCTGCCACAATTGACTGAAGTGGGGCCACGTATCCGTTTATCCCATTTAATATGGGAGGTTGATAAAAAGTGAGAGAAGTCTCTATTCGGATTGGTTTTACATCTGAGGAAAAGTCGAAGATAGTGTTCGAAGCATTAAAGCCGGAAACTCTTTCCCAACCCACTGCCCGTTCGAAAGTCGAAGCACGACTTGAGAAGAGCGCCATTAGATTGCAAATAAAAGCAAGGGATACTACAGCTTTAAGAGCCGCAACAAACGCCTATTTACGATGGATACATTCAACACAAAAAGTCTTGGAAGTTCTTGAATCATTAAGCAAAAACAAGGTTATGCGGAAATCTAATTAATGAGTAACACCATTGCTGTGCTAGTTCAGAGGATGAATTGAAATGAGTGAGAGTTCTGGGTTACCACCCCAAGTTCAAGAAAGACTGTTAAGGCTTCAGCAACTCCAGCAGACGCTTCAATCAGTTTTAAACCAGAAGCAACAAATCGAAATCGAGCTGATGGAAGTAGAACAAGCATTAAGTGAAATAGAGAAAATGTCAGAAGATACCGTCATCTATAAGTCTCTAGGCTCACTTCTTGTGAAAACCAATAAAATGAAAATTACGGGCGAACTAAATGAAAGGAAAGAACTACTAAACATGCGAGTAAAAGTTTTATCTAAACAAGAGGAACGATTAAGGGGACAAATAAAAGACTTACAAGCAAAAATCCAAAAAGACCTACGCCCAGTAACCCCGCCCTAAACCGTGGTTAAAAATGGGGATTTCAGAGCTAACTAACGAGCAAGTGCAAAAGTTATGTGAAATAGCTGAAAACGCGGCTAGGGAATATGTTACCTCTAAGGTTTCGCCCAAAAAAATTACAGAACTAAACATTATTGTTGAGGCGGAAGGAGACAAACCCCTAATTCTAAACGTGGAAATAGACCTTACACTCTCGCCCTTAATGAAGGACCTCGACGCTCAAAAACTTGCAGACCAAGCGGTAAAAGAAGCCTTTGCCTCGGCAGAAAAATACTTGAGGGAAATTGGTGCAAATCCGTGACATAGTAAACCTAATAGAAAAAGAGAAAGCAGAAAATATTCTCTTATTATGTCATCACAATGCTGATCCCGACGCAATATGCTCTGCCTTTGCATTTTCTAGTTTATTAAACCGGCTCAAACCAAACTTAAAAATCGAAATATCCGCAGCCCAGGGTCCGAGCAAGCTTTCAAAGCATTTGCTAAGAAACTTGCCCATGAATCTTGTGGAGGAACCGAATTTTGATGAGGCTGACGCGATTGTACTATTGGACACGAACACTATTCAACAGTTGAATGACTGGACTGAACGAGTTAAAGCTTCAAAAGCTCCGTTGATAGTTATCGATCACCACGCAAGCCATCCGGAAACCGAAAAGCTTGCAGCTTTATGTATAGCAGAAGAAAAAGCCTCTTCTACATGTGAGATAATTTATGGCTTCTTTAAAGAATTAGAGATGGAATTAACAGAAAGCGAAGCCCAAGCACTCTTCTTAGGAATAGCCTTTGACACCCGACATTTCGTCTTAGCCAACTCTTACACCTTCAAGGCTGTAGCAGAATTACTTGATCATGGAGTAAATGCGGAAAAGTCCCTTTCAATGCTATCGCTGCCGATGGATTCGTCGGAACGTGTCGCAAGACTAAAAGCATCTCGAAGAATGAAAATCATGAAAATTAACGAGTGGATAGTAGCACTCACCCATGTCAGCTCTTACCAAGCCTCAGCCGCAAGAGCCCTGATTGGACTGGGAGCCCACGTAGCCATAGTTGCTGGAGAACAGGGAGAATCGCTTCGAATAAGCCTAAGAGCAACCAAAGATTTCTATGAAAAAACAGGTATTCACTTAGGAAGGGATATAGCTAAACCATTGGGCGAATATTTTCACGGAATGGGTGGTGGGCATACGGTAGCTGCGGGAGTAAACGGAACAGGCGATGTTGAAATGGCACTCAAAAAATGCTGGAAGCTTTTACGCATAAAAATAAAATCCACCCAGAATTAAGTAGCTACCCTTAAATGAAAAACTAAAAGATAAGCATGATAGAAAAATGGCAATTATAGAAACAGAGAAACTTACATACACTTATCCAGGAGCTGAAAAAACCTCCATAGAAAACATTTCCATAAAAATCGAAGAGGGAGAATTTGTGCTTTTAACCGGTCCTAGCGGCTGTGGAAAAACAACTTTGTGTCGATGTTTTAATGGATTGATTCCCCATTTTTATGAGGGAAAATTGGAGGGAAAAATTCAAGTCGTTGGATTAGACGTTGTAAAGCATCCCATCCACGAGCTCGCCAAGCATGTGGGATTGGTGTTTCAAAATCCGGAGAACCAGCTTTTTGCCCTGTCCGTGGAGAAAGACGTAGCTTTTGGATTAGAGAATTTAGGAATTCCACGTAAGGAAATTCGCCAACGTGTGGATTGGGCGTTGAAGACTACGGATATTTATCATTTACGTGAGAGGCCGCCCTATGAGCTTTCGGGGGGACAACAACAGCGGGTTGCCATAGCTTCGGTTCTAGCCATGCAGCCTGAAGTGATGGTTCTCGATGAGCCAACCTCCTTTCTGGATCCTTTAGGAGCTAAGAGGATATTTGAGGATATACACAAACTCAACAAGGAGTTGGGGATAACAATAATCCTTGTGGAGCACAGGTTGGATTTAACAGCCAAATATGCTAATCGCATCATCATCATGGACAATGGAAAAGTAATACTTAATGGAAAACCGCGTGAAATTTTAGATTCTGAAAAAGCTCGCCTAATTGGGATTGGAATCCCTAAAGTGACCAGGCTCTACCAGTTTCTTAACGGCAAGGGTATGAGATTAAACTATGTGCCACTTTCCTCCGAAGAAATGGCGAAAAAACTCAAGGAAGTCTTCAAACAGTGATTGAAGTTAAGAATGTGCATTTCACCTATCCAAGCGGAGTTGAAGCCCTACAAGGGGTTTCTTTGAAGATTCGAAACGGTGAGTTCGTCGCGATAATGGGCCAAAACGGCGCTGGAAAAACAACCCTTGTGAAACATTTTAATGGGCTACTTAAGCCTTCGAAGGGAAATGTGCTGGTCGATGGAATGGACACGAGAGATGTTAGTGTCGCCACGTTAGCCCGAAAAGTTGGGTTTGTATTTCAAAATCCGGATCACCAGCTTTTCAGTGAAACAGTAGAGGAGGAAATAGCCTTTGCCTTACGTAACTTTGGATTCAAAGAAAACGTTATAAAAAGGCGGGTAACATGGGCGCTAAACTTGCTTGGACTAACACAATACCGCAAAACCTCGCCTTTCATGCTAAGCGGGGGGGAAAGGAAAAGGGTGGCCTTAGCCTCGGTCTTAGCGTGGAACCCAAAAATTTTGATACTGGACGAGCCGACAATAGGGCAGGATTATGGTCAGAAAGAGAAATTACGTCAGTTCATCTTACAAATGAAAGCCCAGAAAAAGACTGTTGTGATAGTTACACATGATGTAGAGTTTGTGGCTGAATGTAATCCTCGCGTAGTTTTAATGAGTAATGGGAAAATTGTAGCAGACGGAGAAGCTAGAAAAATACTTACCAGCCCTGAAATTCTGGAGAAGGCTGCGATAATTCCGCCGGAAATTTCCAGAGTATTCCTAGAGCTTTCTGAGTTTGGTTTTCCAACCAATGTGATAGATGTTTACGAGGCTGGAGAGATAATTCTCGATTTTTGGGAGGCAAAAAACCGTGAGCATGTTTGAAGGCTTAAAGTTCAGGAAGGTTTCTTCGCCTATTCATGATTTAGATCCTCGAGTGAAATTTTTTTATGTAATTGCCATGTTTGCTGTGGCAGTTATGTATATGGAACTGCTACCGCTAATTGTGCTTTTCTTGATACAGGTGCCGTTGGTGACGATGGCTAAAGTGACAAAACAGTGGATTAAGTCCATGCGTGGAGCCGCGTTTTTTGCATCCATCATATTCTTTACAAACTTTATATTCTCTTATCTCTATCAAGGACAGCAAGCTCTTCCTTCGATTTTAGAATATTCTATGGCTATGACATTACGGTTTATAGTTCTCGTCGAGTCCTTCTCGATATTTTTCCTAACAACCTCACCTGACCATTTGGGATTGGCCCTCGAAAAATCTCACGTGCCCTACGAGTTTTGCTTCGCCTTCACAACAGCGGTTCGTTTCGTGCCAGTTTTAGCTGAGGAGGCACAAACAATAATGGATGCTCAGAAAGCCCGAGGATTAGAACTCGAAAAGGGAAACATTTTGAAACGTGTTAGAAACTATATTCCAATCTTAATTCCGCTTATTGTTAACGCGATCCGTCGAAGCCTAGAGTTAGCAGAAGCCATGGAATCCAGAGCTTGGGGCGCCACAAAGAACCGGACGAACCTTTATGAGTTGAAGCTACGAAGGGGAGATTATATCTTAGCCTTGTTAACAGTTGTTATGCTAGTTCTAGCAGTATATGCGCGTTGGCACATACCTATACCGAGGATAATGGAAATTTTCCCTTGGAAAGCCTCTCGCTAAAGCTTAATTAACTCGGTAGTTTCATGTCAAAATTCAAAGCGCAGATCACTTGATGCTTGCTACAGGTGACTAACGATAAAAGCTATTAGGAAACTTCGGGAAAATATATCATTTCTTAAAGGGAATCTTTTAGTTTTAACATTGAGTTGGGTTGTCTGGTTTCCAGCCATGCGAATGACAAATCCTTATCAACAACTCTACATGGCTGAACTTGGTGCGTCGGCGATTATTATTAGTATGATAAGCTCAGCCTCAACTATCGTGATTTCACTCGCCCGCATTCCAGGCGGGTATATTGCTGACCGCTATGGAAGAAAACGGATAGTTGTTTTAATGACCTTCGTGATCTCTTTAACCTTTTTCATTTATGCTTTTGCGCCAAGTTGGGAATGGATCTTCCTAGGCGCTATAATAGCTAACGCATCGCTTATTTATCAGCCGGCACTCTTTGCCATAAGAGCTGACAGCGTTCCACCTGAAAAAAGGGGAATATCTTTTGCTTTCATGGATTTTTTAGCAAATCTGGCATGTATTCCGGCACCTTTGATTGCGGCTTATCTCGTTGCCACTTATGAACTTAAGGGAGGTATGAGCATAGCTTACGTTGCTGCTGCGCTGTTAGGGATGACAGCAGCTTCAATCCGTCTGTTTTTAAAAGAAACTCTGTCAAAAGAGAGAAACGGAAAGCCTTTAAGGAAAAATAGGAGCTTTATAAGCGAATATGTAGATGCCTTGCGGTTTATTTTTAAAAACATGCTTGGTTTAACGGTTTTCTATCTTCTCTTTAACTTTGCATTTATGGGAGTTTCACCGTTTCTTTCGTATTACGCCGTTTACTTTTTAGGATTAGAAAAGGAAGTGTGGGGTTACATTTACTTCCTTGCCGGAATTGTTTATTTACTTGTGCTTTTACCCATAGGCTTTTTTGTTGATAAAATTGGGAGAAAAACTGTATTAATGGGGATCATTTTACTAACAGTTTTTGGAGTCCTAGTTTATGGTCTGGCTCCCAGAGATTCGTCGCTTACTCTCTTTTTCGTGTTTTTAGGACTTTCTAGTTGGATGATTTCAAACGCGGCTTTTTTCACTTCATTGTCAGCATTGGAGGCTGATCTTGTTCCACGAGAAAAGAGAGGCCGGATACTAGCAGTTTTAGGGTTGGTGGCTAGTTTTTCAGCTGCATCTGGACAGGCATTCACAGGCTTTGCGTATGAGAACATTCAACCTAGATTCCCCTTTTTTACAGCTACCGCTATTTTGATGGTTACCATCGGGATTGTCTATTTACTGGTTAAAGAACCTAAGAAGAGGGAACTGTAAGTTAACCGTAAATCTTTAATGGGTACGTTTTGTATTGGTTTTGGGAGACCTGAAACGATTGAAAATGCTTAGGGCTGCAGCGAACGAGATTATTTCGGGAATTGAAAGAGCTTTTCAAGAACTTAGCCAAGACGAAGTTGAGAAAATGGTTCAGATGATAATGGAGGCGAAAAACAAAAAAATCTTTATTGTAGGTATGGGAAGAAGCGGATTTGTTGGAAGAGCCTTCGCCTTAAGATTAATGAACCTCGGCTTTAACGTTTACTTTCTCGGCGAAACCATTACCCCGGCGGCTGAGAAAGGAGACTTGCTCATTGCAATCTCAGGAACAGGCTCCACAAAAATGGTTTTGACAGCTAGTTCAGCAGCCAAGGAAATCGGAGCTCGAGTAATAGCCGTAACTTCCTATCCTAACTCACCTTTAGGGAAACTAGCCGACCATGTAGTAACCCTCTTCGGGAGAACCAAAGCAGGTTGGCCAAAAGAGGCAGACTATCTTGTCAGGCAGATTCTTGGAGAGAAAGAGCCGATTAGCCCCTTAGGAAGCATTTTTGAGAACAATTGTATGGTTTTCTTGGATAGCCTTATTGTGGAGCTTATGTATCGTTTGGGAAAAAATGAAGAGGACTTAAAACGTAGACACGCCACAATAGAATAATGTTGGAAGGAAGAACGTATTATGAGAGCGAAGTGGAAAAAGAAGCGGATGAAAAGACAGAAAAGGAAACGTAAAAGAAGAAGAGCAAGATACAAATAGAAGAACTTTTTGAATATTTTTTATGTGCTTATGGATGGACGGTGGTTACCGAACGTACAACCTACTTGTTCAGTGATGCAAAACATACAATACCCTACAACTTCATAATAATACTGACAATAATGAAGCTCCCGTTGTTTAATGCTTACCGCCGTGCCTATTGCACGTGTCAACCAAAATATAATTTAAATCTCTATGTTGGAAGATGTCAACATCATTGCATCTATTGCTATGCTACAAAGTTTCCATCATTCACAGGACAAACACAACCTCGCCTAACCCTTCTAGAAAAAATAGAGAAAATGGCGACAAACACAACGCA
>MTLR01000003.1 GCA_002010925.1 Candidatus Bathyarchaeota archaeon JdFR-04 | reverse complement strand
TAGAAATGGAAGTTGAAGATGCAGG
This sequence comes from Candidatus Bathyarchaeota archaeon JdFR-04, assembly GCA_002010925.1. Classification (GTDB taxonomy): domain Archaea; phylum Thermoproteota; class Bathyarchaeia; order Bathyarchaeales; family UBA233; genus UBA233. The sequence continues at coordinate 11,418 of MTLR01000003.1, read as the reverse complement.
ACATACTCTGTGCAATTTGCTACAGAAGGAGCTATTACAAAACGAAGATGTGGAGATGGCTGGATATAAAGTCCCTCATCCTCTAACTCCTAAAGCCATAATTTTCATCCGGACAAATGGGAAAATTAAGCCAGAAAAGGTTCTGAATGAAACAGTGAAGAAAATACAGAAAAAAAATAAGGATTTCAGAAAAATTCTTGAAAAAGCCTTAAAATAACCTTAAAACCCCTTTTTATTGACTCGCCTTTTTATTTCCGTAAGCAAATTAGTAAATGCTTCTGTAGCTTTTTCGGTTTCGCTTAGGATTAAAACAATTTCATGTATAGAAATCAACTGTCTCATCCAAGCATAAACAATCAAAGCCTCAGCGGCGTCAGCTTGTTTATGACTATCTATTCGTGAAGGGAGAAAACTTCTGAGCCCTGAAGCTTTTAGGCTTCCAGAAAGCACGGAACCCTTTACTCTAGCACCTGTGGGGCGATTTCTCATCTTTGAAAGACTTAAGGAATAAACAAAATTTACAAAAGCGTCGCCCAAAGCTGCAAGTTCATGGGAAGTCAAAACCTCTTTGATACTCTTGAAATTTCCAACGAAAGGAAACATTCCAATCGCTTCTCAGTAAAGTTTGCATAGCCTTAAACTTTTTAGTTTTTCTCCCATTACTTAGGGTTAGGGTTGAAATTAGTGTGGATGTGACACGTTTCCGAACAGTCAAAAGGGAAATTCGAGTTTTAGGCATCGACGATGGAGTCTTTACCCCCCAAAAGAAGGGGAAAGCCTTGATTATTGGAGTGGTCTACCGGGGGGGACTATGGCTTGACGGCGTTATGCACACCCAAATCCAAGTTGACGGATTAGATGCAACAGAAAAAATAGCTTCTATGATAGTAAATTCTCCCCATCATCCCCAGCTAAGAGTGATAATGCTGAACGGTTTAACATTTGCCGGATTCAACATAGTTGACATAAAAAAGCTATATAAAAAAACCGGACTTCCAGTCATAGCCATTTCACGAGAAAAACCAAACTTAAACGAGATAAAGAAGGCCCTTGAGAACTTACCATACAAGGATAAACGGTTAAAAGCTATGGAAAACGCCGGAAAAATGATTGAGGTAAGCGTAAAAGGGTCGGAGGGAAAAATCTATGTGCAAATAGCTGGAATCGCCGAAAAAGATGCCTTAAAAATTATAAGGGTAACCTCAACCCGAAGTCACATCCCAGAAGCTCTTCGAGTCGCTCACATAATTGCTTCTGGGTTAACTCACCTCAAAAGTAACCTCAAGCAATAACTGCTTTTAGCTTAAATATTTTTAGGGTGAAAAACGATATGAAGATAATATCTCGGGAACACTTTGGTTACCATGTAGTTTATGATGTTGATTTTTATGACGCGATCAAGTTTGCGTGTAAACATGGTTTTGGTTACATAGTGCCCGATTTGGCAGTTCCCCGTTTCTTTCCGGAACATTTTAGTCAATCAGAAAGACGGCGAATCCGAAAATTTGCAAAGTCAAAGGAAGTGGCCATTTCTTTTCATGCTCCGTCTGACTACCTAAACATTGGAACCTTATACCCAGAAATTAAACGAGCGGTCCTAAACCGAATGAAGCTGTGCTTAGATTTAGCCAAGGACGTTGAAGCTGAAAGGTTTACTATCCATATCTCCCCTCCCATGGACTTCGTTTTCGCGGGAAGGAAGGGTACCTATCTACGAGACCATTGGACAACTTACAAAGAAGCCATAAAACACGGCCTAATAGAACTTATGGAGCATTCAAATGAAGAAGTTCTTATCTGCGTTGAGAATGATAGTCTAACCAAGATAACTATGGAAGTTCTAGACGAACTTCTCCAAACACAAAACCTCTTCTTAACATGGGACATACCAAAAACTTACACCATCAACGGTGGGCTCATCACCGAAATAGAAAGCTTCCTCCTTCATCACCTAGACAGAATAAAAGAATGCCACCTTCACGACCAAAAACTAGGAAAACACTCACATGACAACCTTGGAGTTGGAAAAATAGATTTCCAACGATATCTAAAGATTCTTGTGCCCCAAAAAGTTTACTTCACCCTTGAAATTCGCCCCAGAGAAGAAGCTCTAAAAAGCCTGAAAATATTAAAAAGCATGCTCAGAAACCTCGGATGGAAAATCTCCCACAAAAGTTAAGGTGGCGGGCCCGCTGGGATTTGAACCCAGGACCTCCGGCTCCGCAGGCCAGCGTCCTAATCCAAACTAGACCACGGGCCCCCACGTGCTGGATTACGTATGTCTTCTAATGAGGAAATCATCAACACGTTAATAAGGCTTAGGAATGCTGGATTATCCGTGGAAGTTTCACGTGTTCCCTCAGAGGCTTTCATATGGGCTGCTCTCTCTTCAACCATAGCAAGGAATGTTCAATTATATGAGGTGAAGCCCTCATATAATTGAGGGGCCACCCTTCCCCCTCACCGCTTATTTGCGAGTTTAAGCAGACTTGTTCCAGCTCTTTAACTCGTTAAGTTATGAAATTTCATAGGCTTTGCTTACGTCCAGGTTAAAAGCTACACCTGTTTTTTGTTAGCAATATCTCCTTTGAATCACTAGTCTTAGCTAAGACTCTAATGTGCACACAGACCAAACGGGGGATAAAAAGGGGATTTCGCAGAGACATCACCCAGTATACTTATATACCCGCCCTGACTTTGGGTGCCTCATATACTGGATTCAGGCTTGTTTCGGAAACTTTTGGGTCGTTATGGTTAGCTAAAAGCTTAAGAATCTCTGGAATTAGTAAAATTTGTGAGGAAAACCATGTTGGGGAGAATAGAAGTAAGGTTTATCGACGTCTGTTCAGCGTTACTATATATTTTAACTGCGTCCTTATTGTTTTTTCTTATGCTTTTCTCCTCAAACGAAGTGACATTACTGATAGGATTGGTGATAGGATTGCCTTCTTTCTTAATGGTCAATTTTTTAATAGGATATAAACAGGCAAACATCGATAGGTGCTATAAGGTTATACTCATATGTAACGTTATTTTAGTTCCGGTAATCTTTTTTATCGGCATAAATTTGCCTGATTATCCTTATTTTCCCATGTTAAAATGGCGGCTTGGTGATTTGGGAACAGTTGATCCTGACTATCATTTGTGGTATTATGGTTCACTTGAGAGCTATACTGTGGTATTTTTCGGGTTAATTCTGTTATATGATATATTAACTTTTGTGTTCGGTCTAATAATCAGCGGTTTTGGTGGCAGTTTCACCGAAACAAAGTAATGCCTAACTGGGGTATTATTTGTAACCCGACCGGATTTCTAAACCCTTAAATAACATTTTAGCTAAATTCATTCTGAAAAGTCATGGAAAGCGAATATAAAGAAGTCTTCATATTACTAGTAAGTGTTCTTTACATAATTTGCTATCCAGTTTTTATTCTTTATTTAGTTTTGTATTTTAACTTAGGAATCTATAGTTGGGCCTTAATAGCTGCATGTTTGACTCCCCCAACGGTATTTTGGTATAAAACCGTGAAAAAACGAATTGAAAACACGTTAAAGGCTATGATAGATAACGAACCAAGAGAATGGAATGTAGAAAAAACTGCTAAGGAGTATGTAGCGCTTATTCAGAAGAAAGAGGAAAAGGAAAATAGTTCTCCTTAAAAAGTTCATTTATGGTTATGATTCTCTATCCGCCCTTTTGGCCAACCCTTTATTGGGATTCTTGTTCTACATTTTGGGCATTTTTTATCTTTAGTTATCTTGTATCGAATTAGCTTATAGCCGCATCTCTGTATGAGTTTCTCGCCACAGTTTGGGCAGTAGGTATTCTCGTATTGGTGTCCGTGAACGTTGCCTAAATATGGGAAAAGTATTCCTGCTTTTCGTGCCATTTTGTAAGCGTCTTCCAGTTTCTTTATGGAGGTTGGTGGTTTGTGAAACTTGTAGGCGGGAAAATACCTAGTAAAATGTATGGGCGTATCAGCCCCAGCTTCCTTCAGATGTCTCTCAATAACTTGTTCTAGGCAAGCTTCATCGTCGTTCACATCTGTGACCACGAGGGTTACAACTTCCACATGTAGACCCATTTTTCTGGCTTCTCGTATGTTTCGCCATACAAATTCCACGTTTACTACTCCACAATGTTGTTTATATGTAGCTGCGTTGCCTTTCAAGTCGATTTTGATCCCATCCATCCCAGCCTTTCTTAGAAGCTTCAATGTCTCCAAGCTCATGTAGCCATTAGAAACGTAACAACAATACAGGCCTTTAGAGCTTGCTAACTTAAACAAACTAATAGCCCATTCAGTAAGAAGTGTTGGCTCTTGGAAGCTTGCACAGACACCGGCATCGCCTTTGTGAAGAGCATCTTTTAAAATTTGTTCAGGTGAAATGTACCTTGCTTTCGCTGGATTAGGTGGCGTTTTTGACAAGTGAAAATTTTGGCACCATACACAGTCAAAGTTGCATGACCACGTAGCAAAAGTTAATGCGGTAGTTCCAGGCCAGTAGTGGAAAAAGGCTTTATTTCTATTGGGCGGCTCTCAATGGCACTTAAGTCACCGTAAACAAGTGTGTAAAGCTCTCCCTCTAAATTTATTCTTGTCTTGCAAAAGCCTTTTTCATCTGGCGCGATTATACATTTTCTCTCACATAAGCTACATCTCACCTTACCCTTCGCAAGTTTTTCGTATAATAACGCTTTGTGAATAGTTGGATAATTAACTAATGAGTGCACTTCTGTTAGCTCCATTTATATCCTTAATATTCATCAGCTTACTAATTAACGAGGAAATTCTTATTATAACCGGCATAATGGTACAACATCGTTAGATCTCAAATAGTGTTCTTTAGAACCTATTAATCGCACTTGCAACCCGTTTTAGGCATTCAATAGCGCATTTATATGTAGGGAATCCCTTTAATCCGCATTCTGGTCCAGCGTAAGGGACTCTTTCGACGCCGAAAAGACTCACAATTTTCTGTAAACGTTTTTTCATAACATCTACTTCTTCTAAAAACGTTTCCGGGCTAATTGTTCCAGTGGCCATTTGCTTCCATGTTTCTCCGATTTCTTGGGACGAAACGCTCTTGTGATGTGTGGCTTCAAGTTTACGCTTTATCAAAGCATCAAATTCTGTTATACAGATACTAGCTTTTAGGAATTTATCCATGGATTCAAATTTACGTTTGACTGTTTTGGCCTGGTAAATTGGATCGTTTACCGGGAAATCTATTATTTTAAGCTTTTCTGCATTCCAGAAAAGCTCATCTGAACTGCTGTGTAAGTGCAAATAAGTTTCAACGTTTTTGGTTGCTGCTTTATGGAACATGTTTTCCCAAGCCTTTAAGAGAGCTTCTCTTCCCTCAGAGCCTATGTCAAGCATGGGGTCATCTACTGTGCCAAAGACGGGTTCATCAACTGAAACCATCACCACGGCGCAGTTCTTATACCGAAAAATATTTTGTTCTATTATCTCTGCAAGTACGTTTCCTAGTCGAGTTAATGTCCGGGCGTTCTTGTAAACAAAAAAGCGTGACAATGTGTAAGGGCCGCTTATGCAAAACCTTATTTTAACAGATTCTCCAATTTTCTCAGCTATTTGATTGGCGTTTGCTCTTAAAGCTTCCATTTCAGGTATTCTGCCTTCTCCGTCTTTGATGTATAAAACATCGGTTTCCACATAGCCGCCTTCAATCTTCTCTAATCCTTTTATNAACTGAAGAAACATTTGGCTCATGTCTCGAAACTGCGGAAAGTTTGGAACATCTATTCCAGCGTTTAGTTTATCTAGGAAGCTTTGGACTATTTTTTGTTGCGGGTCTTTGCTTAGGCCATTTTCAAACGGTAGGCTTCCGATATCAGTTGAAAGAATCATTCTTGTATTTCTTTTAGTGTTGTTTTGAAGTGTTCCCATCCCTTAAACTCTATTGGAATCGAGCCTTTCTCAGTTTTTAATTTTACGATGTTTTCCTTTATGGCTTTTCCTATAGGAATAAGTCTTCCTCCGACGTTTTTTATGGCGCTTAATGCTTTGTTCCAAAACTGAGGCTTGATGGTTAGGACGAGTTCGTATTCTTCTCCACCATATAGACATAATTCAGTTGGGTTCAACCCGTGGGCTTTGGCGAATTTCGCGGCTTCGGTAGCTAATGGGAGCTTTTCTATAAGAAAACCGACATGACTGGCTTTGGATAATTCATGAAGACTCCATGCAAGTCCATCGCTTGAGTCAATGGAAGCCGTTACGACTTGTGAGGATGCCAAAGCTAGCCCTTCCCTTAACCTAGCCTTGGGCATAAGGATGGATTCCAAGAGAGTTTCTTTAAGTTCCTGTGGAACATGAATGTTTTCGAGTAGAATCTTCAGTCCAGCGGCTGTTTTTCCAAAGTTCCCTGTTACGGCTAGGATGTCGCCTGGCCTTGTTCCTTTCCGTTTGATTAGCATTTTTGGATGGCAAGTGCCTAACACGGCACAGCTTATAATTAGGTCAGAAGCCTCATTAGTGTCTCCGCCTAAAACAAATGTGTTGTATTCGCGGGCTCCGCTGTTAAGTCCTTTCGCTATCTGTTTTATGTCTTTCTCGGTGAAGCCTCTTGGAATCCCCAGAGCTACCAGCAAGGCTATGGGTTTGGCTCCTTTTGCTGCTAGGTCGCTGATGTTCATTACAACGGCTTTTCGGGCGGCTTGCCATAAGCTCATTCCGGGCGGAACATCGGTTTTATCCACAAGCATGTCTGTTTTTAAAATGAGAAGCTTGTCTCCTTCAAGCTTTAAAGCGGAAACGTCGTCCCCAAAACCTAAAGGGAGCCCGGGCATAACTTCCAATTGTTGCTGAATGATCTGAATTATCTTCCTTTCGCCCAGTGATTCTAGACCCTGCAACGCATGCACCTTAGAGGTATATTATAAAAGAGGTAACGTAAAAGAGGTAACGGTTAAATCTTGGTTCAATTCCTTAAAGGGCGGAAGCTTTGTCCATGTTGCAGATTAGAACTTTAGGTTGGCATAGATTAGCAGTTTAGGCGTATATTGCTAGAATCTGGAGAAACAATAGTTTTGCTAAATGAATTTTATAACGGGTGTTTCAGGGGCAACTCTCCTGATGAGGATCACGTGAACTCAAAAACATGAGCATGGAAAATGTCCTTCATTTGTAGACGACGAAAGCTCCACAAATGCCCTAACCCTGTACAAAAATGGGATCTAAAACAATTAAGAAGCTAATATACCAAAAACTCTAACAAACATCAACCATCCTAACATATTTTAGAAACTTCAGAAATTGAAAACTTGAAAAGCCCCGGTAGCTAAGCCCGGTTATAGCAGCGGCCTCGTAAGCCGCAGGTCGCGGGTTCAAATCCCGCCCGGGGCTCCATCTATTTCTTGAAAAGAAGCAATTTCTGGGTATTCTTATGATTTTTCCGCCAACCTTCAAGTTTTCATTTCTGCTGATTAAAAATCTTGGTTCAGAATGTGGTTCATCGTAATTTTTAAATATGACAATATAAAAATATGGGCTGGTGATAAAAACTGTCCAAATTTCTAAAAGATGAACGAGGCGGGATGGGTGCTGGTGTGGCGGTCGGCTTTGTCCTAATGATTATCCTAGGCTGGATACCAATTATAGGTCCAATTATAGCCGGTTTGGTTGCTGGCATAGTAACAAAAGGAGGAGTCGGCAAAGGCGCTTTAGCAGGGTTTTTAAGTGGGATAATCGGAGCAATAATTATTGGCATAGCACTAACAACTTTAGGATTTGCTTTTCTTGGGCCAATAGGCGCTATGCTTGGGGGGTTGGCGGGTTTGGCCGCTTTGATACTCTCTGCTGGAGCAGCTTTTTTCGGGCTTATAGGCGGATTGATTGGAGGAGCAATTGCAGGAGAAGAAAAATAAAATATAACTCCTACCTTTTTTTAACATCTTTTACTGTCCGCAATCATGATCAACGATTTTAACAAGTTGTAGTTAGGGCTACGAACGCCTTTGCCCAAAAACGTTGGGATTAAGAGTTTGGGAGAGTTATTAGTTGTGCTTAAGGATTTCGATTCTTCATAGGGATCTATGATAGAAAGTGAATGACTAATAGGAGAAGCAGGTATAACTGACTTTATAAATCAGCTAGCGCTCCAATAAACACTAGCAAGGCAACGTTTTAAAAGTTGAATTTCATAAAACATAAAGATGAATGGCTTAAGATTGGAAGCGTTAACTAGTCACATTTTCCTATTATATGGGAAAAACAATGGAAGTTTTCCTTCTTCTCATTCGATTCTCATCTTGGACGAAGACAAGGTATTGATAGACACTGGTTGTGGCATTGAAATTCTAGAACAACTTAAAAGAAAGTATAATGTGGACTATGTTATTAATTCTCATACTCATCCAGATCATTCTGCGGGAAATTGGGTGTTCGACGGCAAATCCATTTATGTACCGGAAGAGGGGTTTAAAACTAGTGGGGACATAGTGGCTCTCTCTGAAAGATTTGTTGGTAAGAAACTCGCTCGTACTTGGCAAGATTTCGTTAAAGAGAGCATGTGTTTTAAGAATTGCAATCCCACTCATATTTATAATGAGAGAACGAAATTTGATTTCGGCGATGTAATTCTCGAGCCTATATACACTCCTGGACACACGAGAGATCACTATTGCTTCTTTGAGAAAAAAGAGAGAATTCTCTTTTCATTTGATTATGATCTGACATCCTTTCCTTGGTATGGTCATGAAGAATCAAGCCTAAGCGAGTTCAAAAAGTCAATAAATAAGCTTATGGAAACTGCCCCAAAAATTGTAGTTTCATCCCATAAGGGACTAATCATTAAAAATCTTTGCAGAGAATTTGAAGACTATTGCAAGGTAATAGATGATAGGAGTGAAAAGATTCTTTCTTTACTTGAAGGGGGCAGAAAGACTCTCGATCAACTAATAAGTTATGCTCCAATTTATGGTAAGTTCCCTTATGCAGAGAAATTGCTCCGTTATTGGGAGAAACAAATGGTTAAGAAACATTTGAAACAGTTGGAAATTGAGGGTAAAATAAAAAAGCTTGGGAGCTTCTACATTAAAGTTTAACGAGAGGTAACTTAAGTCTAAAAAAGATGGGAAGGTTAGGTTTCCGTTGAAGTTTTTCGTCTTTTTCTAACAAGAAGCGTCGCTAGAATGCCTACGATTATTACGATGCTTAGAATCACTACTAAGAACCATGTTTCGGTCCAGAAAGGCTGGCTAATTTGGCCCATGACCGCCCATATACTGAGATGGTCAACGATTGCCCATACATAATTTTCTTCAGAGTTTATGCGAGTTTCCACAGGAACCCATTCATTTTTTGTTGAATTCCAATAGAAAATTTTAAGACTGTTTACGTCAATTCCAAGTTCTGCTAATTGATCAGGGTTATAATATATTTTTATTGTAAAGTTTCCACTTATGTCGCCTGTTTCAGATGATATTCGTATGTAGTTGCCTAAAACTTTGTATGTTCCCGGCGGTGGGCTTACATCCTCAGGAAGGGTAACATTATTGACGGTTATTATGGCATTGGATTGGATCTCGCTTACTATGACCTCACAGTTTGCAACATTAATTGCATTTATTATATATGGATTATTGGGTGAGACGGATTCTTTTTCTATGTATAACGCGAAGCCCTTATAAATCCTGAATATTAACCGTCTTAGTTTGCTAATGCTCTGGTTATTCCAGACAAACGTGTTACCGCTCAAAACTGCGTCTGGGTTAGGTACGCTTTCAGGGTCCGTAGGATCAATGACTGGGATAACTGTGTGGGTTCCGTTAGTTTCTCCTTTGACCGTAAGTTTTAATCTATCGTTGCTTCTGGGGATTTCGTAGGGAGAATATGTGATGTTGAAGAATCGTTCTAATCTGAAGCATGTGGAATTTATCGGATCTATTGGAGGAGTTATTTTCACTCCTTCAAAGCTTAGGGAAACCAATTGCGTATTTTGGTAATATTCTTGGTCAAACTTAAATCTGAAATTGCTCATATCTATGATTTTCGTTTCGTTTAAAACTGCAATTTGCCTCGACGGTGGAGGATAAGGCGTAGATTTAATCATTAATTCCATGCATAGGTCCTTAACTCTGTCTATTTCTGTGTTTAGGTTACCTTCAAAAACATAGTTTCCAGAGTATTCAATTCGTCCATCTTTGTAAGTAATCGTTTCCGTATACGATTTTGTTAGCGCATATTTAACTTCAAGGAATTCTTCAATATCCGGTTGGATTTCCTGCGGAAAATCGTCAACCATCAGTTGGGCAATCATACTTCGCATTTTTTCTAAATTAATGGACATATCAAATGCAAAGCCAAAAGTTCTAGCGGAGCTTATATACCATAATTCAAAGTTGATTTCCTCAACTGACCGAATTGTTATATTGGCCAAGTCATGGGCGATAACGCTTATCATTTCCGGCGGGATATAATAGGATCCTCCGTAGAAGAATTGCAAGACAATATTTTCGTATATTTTCGCTAAAATCTCAATAAGGTTGCCTTGTAACACTATGTTAACATAAATTATGGCGGCATTTTGATCAATTGGACTAAGCGTTACATTGTAGAGTTGGCATGTTAAAAGTCCTCCAGTTGCATCGTAAAGCATTTCTTCAAAGAAGGTTTGGTTAAGAATTGTTCCCCTTAGTACTGTTTCGTTTATGGAAGTAAACCCTGGAACAGGTAATGTATAATTATAGAACACCTTTATGGAGTCGCTAATTAGGAGATGGGTAATGTTTCCCTCAATGTTCATGTCTATACTACTCAAAGCAAGGCCTGGAATCAATTGGACTGTTAATACTGCGTTGTATGTTTCATCAGAGTATTGCCCGGTAATTGTAAAGTCAGTTGAGTTATAGGGAAACAAGTTAAAGTTAATATACGTAGAGTACGGATATCCCGCCCAACTGTCTGGAAAAACAATGGAGCCGTTAATACTTGTTGTTGCAATTTCTCCGGTGTATTCTTGGGCAATGCTAAGTGTAGTTGAGTTTAATGGAAATTGAGATTTTTGTTCTTCATGGAACATAATTAGATTGTTGGTTGTTAGAGTGAATAATTCGCCTTCCTTTGTAATTCTAACTTCTGAATGGGTGTCTGGTCCGGTGATAAGCATGTATGGTGAAGTATAGTTGAAACAGTAATTTCCTGCAAGTTCTATCGTTCTATCTGGATATACTCTGAATTCAATATCTATGTTTGTGGATTGATACGTTGTTGGGTAAGGAGATGGTGGAGGCGATAGGGGATAAGCAAACACTTGTATCATTGAGAACACTATAAGTAAAATTAATGCAAACGTTAATGGTTGAGTATTTATTTTTCTCTTATACATAACTCATCTTTCGTCTTATTTACTAAACAGACTTTATATATTTTCTCCCTTTTAGTTTTCTGA
>MTLR01000120.1 GCA_002010925.1 Candidatus Bathyarchaeota archaeon JdFR-04 | reverse complement strand
TGCGTGTTGCATTGGCGCCGCGACTCATGTTGCACACGCCCGACATTTGATTGAGCATTTAATCGAAAAGTTCGGACGTAGCCATCCCATTGATGTTGGTGGGATGAACGTTGAACTTGAAGCGCCGATTACCCGTTTAGTCTGTGGGATTCGACCGAAAACCTTGGGCGACCTAGAAGAGGTTTTAGATTATTTAGAAACTCAGATTACACATTTACTGTCAGCCACTCATACCGGACAGGAAGGAAACAATCTTGATTTTGAATCCAAGGTCTTCCATGCCGGAATGATAGACCATGTCGGACTGGAAATTGCGGATATTGCTCAAGTTGCCGCTTATGGCTTTCCAAAGGCAGACCCAGAAGCACCGCTCGTAGACCTGGGCTTTGGAGTCATTGACATAAACAAGCCTGTAATAATGTGCGTGGGGCACAATGTTGTTCCCACGGTTGGGATCATAGATTACTTAAAATCGAACGGTCTAGAGGGGCAAGTTGAGGTATGTGGACTTTGCTGCACCGCCCACGACACTACAAGGTATTATCCCAAGGCTAAGATAGTTGGACCAATATCGTGGCAAATTCGATTTATAAGAAGTGGCGTGCCTGACTTAATCGTGTTAGATGAACAGTGCATTCGAACCGATGCCTTAAACGAGGCACAACGAATAAAAGCCCCTGTAATAGTTACAAGCGACAAAAATTGCATGGGATTACCTGACCGCACTGGTGACCCCCCAGACGCCATAGTAGAAGACTTGATAGCTGGAAAGGTTCCCGGGGTGCTCATTCTAGATCCTGAGCTAGTAGGAGAAGTGGCTATAAAGACAGTTGTTAAAATCGCACCTTTAAGAAAAAAGTTCAAAACCTTACCAGACACGTCCGACGTTGTAGCCGGAGCAAAAACCTGTAGAAAATGTGATAATTGCCGACGTGCCTGCCCCCAAGATTTGGACATTCCCGAAGCCATGGAAGCCGCTGCCAACGGCGACCTCTCCTTACTCGCAGATCTTTACGAGTTCTGCATAGGATGCACCCGATGCGAACATGTGTGCCCGATAGGCCTTCCAATCCATAGCTACATAGTTAGGGGAGGGGAAAAACACCTCAAATCGGAAGTATTTAAGGTTCGCTCAGGAAGGGGCGCCATTCAAGACACTGAAATTCGAAATGTTGGAAGCCCCATAGTGCTAGGGGAAATTCCTGGAGTCCTTGCCGTAGTAGGATGTGCAAACTACGCAAAAGGTGGAAAAGAGGTTGCTGAAATATGCACAGAGTTCGCGAACCGGCGGTTTATAGTGGTAACTTCTGGATGTGCCGCAATGTCCACGGGCATGTATAAAAACGGTGAAGGAAAGAGCCCCTACGAAACATTCACAGGTAGCTTCGAAGCAGGATGTATCCTTAACGTTGGCTCATGCGTAAGCAACTCACATATAGCGGGAGCAGCCATAAAAATTGCGAGCATTTTTGCTAAACGAACCCTACGAGCTAATTATGAGGAAATAGCAGATTACATACTCAACCGTGTGGGGGCTGTGGGGCTTGCTTGGGGCGCGATGTCTCAAAAAGCGGCTTCCATAGCCAGCGGTTTCTGGCGTTTAGGCGTACCAGTAATAGTTGGACCGCATGGCGCCAAATATAGGCGAATGTTAATGGGAAGAAAAGACCGTAAGGAAGACTGGTATGTTTACGACGCTAGAACAGGCGAGCGAGTGTATGTGGGCCCAACTCCAGAGCACTTGTTCTATGCAGCTGAAACAAAGGAAGAAGCTATGGTTATGATTGCCAAGCTTTGCATGAGACCTAACGACACCACCAAGGGCAGAGCCATAAAGCTAACACATTACATAGATTTACACAAGCGCATGTATGGAACTCTACCTAATGACGTTCACTTGTTCGTACGAACCAAAGCGGACATTCCAATTACTATGAAAGACGAAATAATCAAAATCTTGGAAGAACGGGGATGGAAGGAAACACGGATTCCAGATCCAACTTTACTTCCGAGATTGATAAGGAGGAGGAAAGAGTAAAATGAGCCTAATCGCTGAGCCATGGCAGAGAGCGGAAGTTCCTGGAACAAGAAAAGCTATGGTTATCAACAAACCGGAAGTAGTTGTTGCCATGATTAAGCGGGCGAAACGTTCTATACTCGTGGTTGGACATCAAGTTGTCGAGACTGAGTTAAACGACGGTGGAAAAGCCATTGATCGCATAATAGAGTTAGCGAAAGCCGCTGGAATTCCGGTGGTAGCCACAGCCCACATCATTAAAGAGTTTCTCAGCCGCGGCTTTAAACCCGCATCTTGGATGTCTGCAATGGAAATCGGAAGTAGACTTCAAGACGTGGAATGGGATGGATTAGACGGAAAAGGCGCCTATGACTTAGCCCTGTTCGTTGGCATACCTTACTACATGGAATGGGTCATGCTAACTGGACTCAAAAACTTCGCCCAAAACCTTAAAACAATATCCCTTGATAGGTTCTACCAGCCCCACGCAAACTGGTCTTTCCCAAATCTTCCCATACCAAAATGGGACGAACAACTCAAGCTCATAATAAACCTACTTAAAGAAGAAAGAAGAGAGGAGGGAGCAACATGAGCATGTTTGAAGACATCCCTGTAGACGTAGGCGTCATATACGAAGGGGAAAGAATTCGACGGAAAGAAATGCAGGTGGAATTTGGCGGGCCGAACATCGAACACAAATTCGAACTAGTGAAAGTCAAAAGACCTGAAGAAATAGAAGACGGAAAAATAACCATAATAGGCCCAGATATCAAGGATATGCCCGAAGGGAGCAGTCATCCCTTAGGAATACTAGTTGAAGTAGCTGGAGCTCAGCTTGAAACCGAACTTGAAGGAGTGATTGAAAGAAGAATCCATGAATATTGCAACTTCATTGAGGGGATGATGCATCTAAACCAGCGATACGATATATGGCTAAGACTTAGCAAGAAATCCTACCAGAAAGGACTAAACTCCCTTGTTCACATAGGCAAAGTACTACAAAGACTTTTCAAAAGCGAACTACCAATTATAGAGAAAATACAGATAACCTTCATAACTGACCCTGAAAGAGTCAAAGAACCTTGGAAGGAAGCCCTCGAAATATATGAGGCCCGCGATGCAAGGGCTAGGGGCTTGAAGGATGAAGAAGTTGACACCTTCTATGGATGTACGCTTTGCCAGTCATTCGCACCGACCCATGTATGCGTTATAACCCCGCAGAGATACTCCAACTGCGGGGCTATAAGCTGGTTTGACGGAAGAGCTTCAGCAAGAATCGACCCTAAAGGACCAGTATTCGCCATCCCCAAAGGTGAATTACTCGACCCTGTTAAGGGCGAGTACACCGGAGTAAACGAGATGGCGAAACAGAAAACCCTTGGAGAGGTAACCCGAGTTTGGCTGTACTCAGCGTTTGGTTATCCACACACCTCATGTGGATGCTTCGAGGGAGTTGCCTTCTACATTCCCGAAGTTGACGGTTTCGGCGTGGTTCATAGGGGATACCGTGAAGTCACTGTTAATGGCCTACCCTTCTCAACCATAGCCGACTCAACTGCGGGTGGACGGCAAATAGACGGATTTCACGGAATCTCCATAGAATACATGCGCTCACCAAAGTTTCTACAAGCCGACGGAGGATGGAACCGCGTGGTATGGATGCCTTCCGAAGTAAAGGAACGCGTCAAAGACTTCATCCCAACGGAAATAGCTGACAAAATAGCCACGGAAAAAGAGGCAACCACCATCGAAGAACTAAAGAAGTTCCTCCAAGAAAAAGGGCACCCCATAGTTGAACGATGGAAAGCTATACCCGCTGAAGCCGTGGTAGAAAGAGAAGCAGCAGAAGAGGCTGTCGAAATACCAGCCGAAACACCTGTTGCAACGTTACCAACATTACCAATAACAGCTGGAGGATTCAAAATAATCCTAAAAGACGCCAAAATCTACGCAAAAAAGGTCATAATCCGCATAGAAAAACCCGAGAAAAAAGGGTGAAGCTTTTGGCTAACAGGCCTGAGAAGGAAATAGGGATAAAGCTTGACCCTATGCTTTTCGAGTTATTAGCGAAATTCCAAGAAATCGAGCTTGAAGATGTGGAAATGGATGTAGGCGACCTCGAAATATGGCTCCAACCAAGCGCTACGGCCATATCCCAGATAACGCCTAAACTAATCACGCCTAAGGCAAAGCCCACAACCATAATCGAAGTGGAGTTTACTCCTCCTTTAGAGCAGTACCCCGGTCAAATAGTGGAAGTGAAACTTGGCGCAACAAAAAGCGAGGGAGGAACTCGTGGGAGAAACATAATCCTCGGCGGCGAGAAGTCGCCAGCTTTCTGCATGTTCGAAAACCCAATGCCTAATCCACCAGTAATTTCCCTAGACGTTTTTGACATGCGGATCCCTCTAGCAAAAGCCGTCAAAATGCACGTAGCGGAAGTGATGGAAGACCCAGCTGCTTGGGCTAAATTAGCAGTTGAAAAGTTTGGAGCAGACATGGTTACATTACACCTAATTAGCATTGACCCCCTACAGAAAGATACATCGCCGGAGGAAGCGGTGAAAACTGTTGAAGAAGTAGTTCAAGCCGTGGATGTGCCGCTGATAATAGGAGGCTGTGGCGACCCGAAGAAAGATTTAGCTGTATTTGAAAAAGTAGCCGAAACTTTCTCTGGGGAACGATTTCTTTTAAGCTCAATCACACATGACATGGACGTAGAGAAAGCCGCGCTGACTGCAAAAAAGCATGGACATGTAGTTCTCTCCTTCACGCCCATGGATATGAACCTCGCAAGAGAACTTAACCGCAAGCTCTACGAATTCATTCCAAAAGACCACATAGTAATGGATACCACAACAGCTGCGCTAGGCTATGGACTTGAATACGCCTTCACAATAATGGAACGTGCCAGATTAGCCGCTCTGATGGGTGACCAAGAACTACAACACCCAATGTCCTCTGGTACAACCAACGCATGGGCAGCCCGAGAAGCATGGATGAAAATGGCACCTGAATGGGGACCAAGGGAGCTTAGAGGCCCAATATGGGAAACTATTACGGCTCTAACCCTGTTATTCGCAGGCGTAGATCTTTTCATGATGATGCACCCAGCTGCGGTTAAGACTCTTAAGGACGTTGTTAACGAGCTTTTGAGCGGACATTCCGGCAGAGCTGAAAGGATAGCGGAATGGATAACTGTTAGAACTTAAAAAAGGTAAAGGAGGCTTCTGGTTGGCTGAAATCCGAAAGAAAGGCTTCAAGGAGCTAAGCCCAATAGATGTATACATGCTTCTCCCAAAGACCAACTGTAAGGAATGCGGCTTTGACAACTGTATGGCTTTCGCCGCCAAGGTTGTAAACCGAGAGATCAACATTAAAGATTGCCCACCGTTATTAACCAAGCAATTCAAGAAACAATATCAACAGCTTTCTGAAATGTTGAAGCCAGCCGTAAAGGAAATCACCATTGGAACCGGGGAAAAAGCGGTAAAAATAGGCGGAAAATTAGTGATGTACCGCCATGAGTTCGTCTACTTTAACCCCACTCCAATAGCAATCGACGTAACAGATGAAATGTCTGAGGGAGAAATTGTTAACAGAGTAAAACAAACAGAAGAATTCTCTTACGTTTACATTGGGCAGACCCTAAAGCTGAACATGATAGCCATTCGTTCCACATCCAACGACCCAGAGAAATTCAAGGCAGCCGTTAAAAAAGTGATAGAAAACACAAGTCTACCCTTAATTCTATGCAGTTTTGACCCTAACGTGATCGAATCAGGCTTAATGGCGGCTCCAAAGTCAAGACCATTAATTTATGCTGCAACAAAGGAAAATTGGAGGGAAATGGCTGAACTTGCCCTTATGTATGATTGCCCCCTCACGGTTTTCGCCCCCAACGATTTAAAGCTACTCCGTTCCTTAACCAAAACACTGCTTGAGTATGGCGTGAAGGACCTAGTTCTCGACCCAGGAACCTTCCCAACCGAGGGACTAGCAGACACGATAAACAACTTCACAATTATTCGCCGTGCTGCATGCAAACATGGAGATGAGCTCTTCGGCTTCCCAATTATAGGAGTGCCGATGACAGCTTGGCTTGATAAAAGCGACTCTCCAGCAGAGGTAGTTATGTGGAAAGAAGCCTACTTAGCGGGCATGCTAATTGTGCGATATGCCGACCTCCTCATAATGCATAGCCTGGAAGGCTGGGTTCTCCTACCAAACATGATTTTGCGACAGAACATCTATACCGACCCAAGAAAGCCCGTAGCCGTTGAACCTGGACTTCGAACCTTTGGAAATCCAAATGAAAACTCGCCAGTTATGATGACAACCAACTTTGCTCTTACGTATTACACCGTAGCTTCAGACATAGAAGCATCCGGCGTAGACTCCTACCTCATAGTCGTAGACACGGAAGGAATAGCTGTTGACAGCGCTGTAGCCGGAAGAAAACTCACAGCCGAAAAAGTAGCCGAAGCCATAAAAGAATCCGAAATAGAAAACAAGGTCAAACATAGAAAAATCATAATCCCTGGAAAAGCTGCTAGGCTCAGCGGAGAAATTGAACAACTAAGCGGATGGGAAGTTATAGTCGGACCAAAGGACTCCTCAGGCATCCCAGCCTTCCTTCAACAGAAGTGGGGTAAATAGCGCTCCAAATACGATTTAGCACTAGGAAAGATGGCCCAAACCCTTTCTTTTCGTTTCCTCCCATTTATACTGTTAAAAAGTTTAGGAATTTCTCCGGGCTTACTAAATCTTTCAGTTTCACCCGTTGGGCGCTTCCGTGTTATAAATATACAGTCATCAACAATGCATGCCAGAACACAGGCACCGCAGTAAATGCACAGCTCTTCAGTTATTTCCACTTTGCCTAATTGCCAGTAAAGGGCGTGGGTTGGACAAACATCTATGCACAGTTTGCATTCAACCCCCCGACATGTCTTAAAGTCGATTTTTATGGAGCCCTCTACAAAAAACTCCTTTATACCCAAAGGTTTTAACAGTTCAGCTCGTTTCCTCTCCTTCTCCTTTTTCGAAGTTTCAAGGAGTAGACTGAAAATGTCAGAAGACTCATTATCTTTGGATTTATATGCCATCCTTGTTAGGCCTCTTAGATTAAGGTTTATGATGAATTGTATAACAATGATGAATCGCAACTATTTATTTCCATTCATGATTAATGATTAGCAAGTTGTGATTAGAGTGGCGAGGTATCTGCTACGACCAGTTATAACCAAATACTGGAAGCCGGGAGAGAATTTCTTGGAAGAAATAGCGGTCTCTGTGGAAAACATAGTTAAGGACGGCGACTTTCTAACGGTTTCTGAAAAAGCAGTGTCCACAGCTCTTGGCAATATAGTGAATGAGGAAAAGGTAGAACCAAGCTGTTTAGCGCGTTTAATAGCTAAGTACTGGATGCGTCTTGTCTGGGGTTACTTTCTTGGCGTTATGTGTCACCTTTATAAACGGACTGTTCAAAGACTACGAGAATACCCCCTTATTGAGGGAAGTCGCCACAAGCAGGTAGCTTTACACCATGCAGGTTTTCTTTCAGCTTTAATGCATGGCTCTGAGGGGGGAATAGATGGAAGCAACCTGCCTTATTCTTATGTAAGCTTACCGTTGCCAAACCCTCAGGAAGTTGCAGAGAAAATTCGACTATTTATAAGACGAAAACTTAGAAGGGAAGTTTGTGTTATGATTGTTGATACGGACAAAACTTACTCTCTCTTAAACTTCCACTTTACCCCCCGCCCGACAGCAGTGAAGGGTATCTGTTCCATTGGCGGAGTAATATCCTACATTGCTGGAAGGTTTCTAAGGTTGAAGCGGAAAGCAACACCTGTAGCCATAGCCGGTTGTAGGCTAAACGTTGAAGAAGCCTTACACATTGCGGAAATCGCGAACAGGGCTCGAGGTGTTGGCGCTGGCAGAACTGTTTGGGATATGGCTGACATATTTGATGTTAGGCTCACAGGGGTTTCTTGGGAGATGCTTAGAAAGGTAAAGCATAAACCTATAGTAATAGTTAGAAGGAAAGGGAGANATGTCAGAAAAACTCGTTAAGCAAATGGACGTTTTCTTTAACCCGCGATCCATAGCTATAGTTGGCGCTTCCCGTAAAGTCAACAAAGCCGGACATGTCATCTTCAAAAACTTCGTTATAAATAAGCAGCGGAACGTATTCAAAGGAGAGCTCTACCCCGTTAACCCTCACGAGGAACAAATTTTAGGATTCAAATGTTACCCGTCCATAAACAAGATTCCCGGCGAAGTAGACCTTGCAGTAATAGTAATTCCGGCTAGGCATGTACCAGAAGTAATGCGTGAAGCCGCGGAAAAACATGTGAAAGTGATAGTGATAATAACTGCGGGCTTCGGTGAAATCGGGAACCACGCGCTGGAAAAGGAGATAGCTCAGATAGCCAAAAAAGCTGGAATGCGCGTTTTGGGCCCAAACTGTCTAGGCGTCTATGACTCAGGAACAGGCATCGATATGCTTTTCTTGCCTGAAACAAAAATCCTCGCCACAGGTGAAGAGGTAGTTGCTACACCACGCCCGCTGCCCGGGAAACTAGCAATAGTAACCCAAAGCGGAGCTTTTGGTGCCTCAGCCCTCGACTACTTAACAGGACGCCAAATGGGAGTAAGCAAATTCGTAAGTTTCGGGAACAAATGTGACGTAAACGAGGCAGAAATGCTTTACTATCTTCTACACGATAAGAAAACCAAAGTTATACTTCTATACGTCGAAGAAATAAGCAACGGAAGGGAGTTCATCAGAATCGCAAAAGAAGTCACGAAAGTGAAACCTATTGTTGCATTGAAGTCGGGGAGAACTGAAGCTGGAGCTAGAGCTGCAGCATCACATACTGGAGCCATAGCTGGTTCGGACCAGATATACAATGCAGCTTTCGCCCGAGCCGGGGTAATACGGGCTAAAAACATGGAAGAATTCTTTGACCAAGGCAAAGCTTTAGCCATGCAGCCTCCAGCCGAGGGAAAAAATATAGCCGTGGTAACAGACGCAGGGGGGCCTGGCATAATGGCTGTGGATGAGTGTGAGATAAATGGGTTAACCGTTAAGAAATTCTCTGATGAACTTGTTGGAAAGTTTGAACAATTAAAAAAGGATGGAAAAATCCCCAAGTTTGCAACCAACCTTAACCCGGTTGACCTTACCGGCTCAGCCCGCTCTGAAATGTTCGAAATAGCTGTGAAAATTCTCTTTGAGGCGCCAGAAGTTAACGGAATCATAGTTTTAGGGCTACATCACACTCCAGAACTTCAAGGTGATTTCGTAGATAAAGTAGCGAGCGTTGCACATAGTTATACCAAACCGATTGTTGCATGTGACATTGGAGAAACGGAAATGGCGCTGTATGTCCGTTCACGATTCGAAAAATTTGGGATACCCGCGTACGGTTCGCCTGAAGACGCGGCCAAAGCAATGTATGCACTCGTTGAATACGGGGATTATCTGAAAAAGAACAGCTGTTTCGAGCAATATGTGGAAATGTTCCTAAAAGAAAAGGAATAACTTTTTCTATCGTCTTTTCTCTTCTGCATTTTTAAGCCATTGAGCAACTTTTTTAAACATAGGATTCGGCGACATGTCAATCACGGGAACCATAATTTTCTCTTTTGTTTCGATGATTTTCTTATATTCCGACATTAGAGCATACCCTACGAAAGTCCAGTAAACTTTCCTCGCCTCCACCAATTCCTTGGCTGCGATCTCGGTTGTTGCTGGCAATGGGAAATATAGAAATACTACCCCTTCACTCCAGTACAATCCTGTAGGTTTTCCGCCAGCTACAATGCTTGCGAATCGAGCTAAATCATCTGCATCGCCAAACTTTACAAATTCACGGATAACAATCTCCTCAAAAGGCTCATACCGAATTTTAAGTTGCTTCTCCAATTTGCTTACGCCCTTTCTCTAAGAAAACAGCCCCGATATTTAACTTTCACCATTCATCGAATAACTGAAAGGATTAAAAGCTTGACATATAATTTGATAGGTATATCATTAATTGAGATGAACAGGTTGAACGAAATTCGCGTAGCCCTAACGGGCATAGGCAACTGCGCCTCAGCCTTAGTTCAAGGAGTTGAATATTATAAGAACACTGATGAGAACACTAATGTTCCGGGATTAATGCATGTGGTCTTCGGTGGATATCACATTCGCGACATAAAATTCGTCGCAGCTTTCGATGTTAATCGGGATAAAATTGGACGCGACTTGTCTGAAGCTATATTTGTCAAGCCTAACTCTTGCGCCAAATTTGCAGATGTGCCACCTCTAGGCGTAAAGGTTTCACCGAGTCCCATACTGGACGGGGTAGCCCCCCATATGAAACATGCCTTCAACATTCATTCAAGGGAGATAGAACCTACACTAGAAAGTGTGATATCTGTGTTAAAAAGGACACAAGCAGAAATACTTGTGAATTATTTGCCAGTTGGAAGTCAACAAGCAACACGATTTTACGCTCGAGCTGCGCTGGAAGCTAACTGTGCGTTCATAAACTGTATACCTGAATTTATAGCTTCGAACAGCGAGTGGAGCAGGAAATTTGAGGAGAAAGGTTTACCAATAGCTGGAGATGATATAAAAAGTCAGTTAGGCGCTACAATACTGCATAGAAACTTAGTAAGACTGTGCGTTGATAGAGGTGTTAAAGTTGAGGAAACATACCAGCTGAATCTGGGAGGAAATACGGACTTCCTTAACATGACAGTTGAAGAGAGACTACATACTAAAAGGATCAGTAAAACCCAAGCGGTGGCAAGCATGGTTGAATACTATCTTCCTACAAGAATTGGACCATCAGACTATGTGCCATTTCTGGGTGACAAGAAAATCTGTTACATACTCTTACGGGGGAAAAAGTTTGGAAACCAGCCAATAACCTTGCTCGTGAAACTTGAAGTGGAAGACTCGCCTAACAGTGCAGGAGTGGTTATTGATGTGATAAGAGCCGTGAAAATAGCCTTGGACCGAAAAATAGGTGGCGCGTTAACAAGCATATCCTCCTACGCGTTTAAACACCCACCAGTCCAAGTAGCCGATAATATAGCCAAACAATGGGTGGAGGACTACATAAAAGGCAAAAAAGAAAAATAAAACGACATTAATCCTTCTTTCTCTCGTTAAAAACACGAAGCTTTTCCGAAGCTTCACTAGCAGAGGATGAAAAGGCCACTTTACGAGCTTTACCTAAAACAATTCGCATTCCACAGTAAGGACAAAGGCGAGTTTTACAATCCGCCTTTGCCACTAACGCTTTACCACAACGATAACAAACGATCACTAAATATGCGACCAAACCAGCTTCCTCGTGTATATAAGCGGGACGGTGGGTCCTGAAGCTCGACGTCCAGTATCCGCCAACTCACAGCGTTCCCGTTGCTCCTACCCGCACTCCCTTGAGCGCTAAACGTCCAAGCTTAGGTTGCTCCCTCCCGGGCCTGGCCAGGTTCGCTTGGTGAACATGGTGGTCAGTCTCCCTACGGAGACCGCCCCATGACCGTTAGCCCCAAGGGACGGATAGTCATCGTTTGAGGAACGCAGAGTTAACGGGCTTGGGCGCCTCACTTCAGCTTTCGGCCCGTCCTGTAGAGGGTTTACGGTCGAGGCTCCTGCCTCTCAGGGGACCCCTAGCCCC
>MTLR01000128.1 GCA_002010925.1 Candidatus Bathyarchaeota archaeon JdFR-04 | reverse complement strand
GTCCGAACTTTTCGATTAAATGCTCAATCAAATGTCGGGCGTGTGCAACATGAGTCGCGGCGCCAATGCAACACGCAAGCAACACTATCCGAGACTGCTGAGTAGCTATATCAATGCCACACGCCCCTCGTTTCCCATCACTAAGGTCACATTTGCCGAAGGTGCAAAGGCAACAAAGTTCACAGAATGGCAAATAGTAGGGTTTATAGCGTTGTAGAAGTTTCATATCCCACTCACGGAGGCTTGTTACAGAGGGAAAAGGCGTTGGTCCCACAGGCTCTTCCCATGTTTCTTCCATGACTCTTCCAATGGAAAGCTGCAGATTTTTTATGAATGCAATGTTAGTCTTTAGTTCATCTATTTTTACGCGGACATTTTTAAGAGACAAACTTAAACCCTTTCCAACGAATTTGAAGAAGTTTATTAAGTGGCAATGAAAGCTATTTAATCTTTCTGAATTTGGTTATCACATAGAAAGGATTATCTTCTTGATATGGGGCATTAGCGTTTGAAGTGGTGGATTTGAAAATGGGGTTAGCGGAAAAACTGGTTTTGGCCGTTTCAGGTAAAGGAGGGGTGGGTAAAACAACAGTGACAGCGCTTATCACTCGTCTTTTAAGCGAATCTGGAAAATACGACATCCTTGTGATTGACGCTAATCCAGACTCAAATCTTCCCGACGTTTTAGGAGTAACTGTAACAAAAACTGTTGGAGATGTTGCAACAGGGCTTCGAAAATCCTTAGATAAAGGTGACTTCTCGCCTCAAGTGAGCAAAAGGGAGTTCCTTGAAAGCCGTGTGTTTGAAATTTTGAAGGAAACTCCTAACTTTGACTTGTTAGTTATGGGGCGAACTGAAGGCGAAGGATGTTACTGCCTCGTAAATAACCTGCTAACACACATAATCGACACGTTGTCTAAGAACTATGACTTAACAATCATGGACATGGAGGCTGGGCTTGAGCATTTAAGCCGTAGAACCTCTCGCGACGTGAATATAATGTTGTTGGTAACTGACCCAAGCTTCATGGGAATCCAAACAGCCAAACGTATAACAGAACTGGCAAGGGAAGTTCATATAGATTTCAAGAAACTTTACCTAATCGGAAACCGTTATCCAAAAGAAAGCGAAACCATGCTCAAGAAGAAAGCTGAAGAAATAGGGGTTGAATATGGATGCTTAATTCCCACGGACGAAAACGTGCTTAAACATAACCTTGAGGGGATTCCTCTCACCAAACTTCCACAAGACACTCCTGCAATCCAAACCGTGAGAAACTTCTTAACAAAAATAGAGCTCTTATAATTCTTCAAATCGTTTCTTTATTTCCGCAATATTACATACTTCAGGCTTCATAGCTCCCTCAGGGCAATAGCCAAGCTCAACACATGAGGGGCCTGCATTTTCGAAAAGTGAAGGCGCCACTTTTTTCACCTGCCGAAGCATTTCAATAGCTACCTCCCGTATTTCCCATTGAGAGCGTTGGCAACATCGAAGTCGGAAGAAATGTCGTAGTTCGCGAGCGTTCATTGTTACCACTATATTTGTTTTGGCGGCGTTAGGTAAAATGAAACGGGCATCCTCTTTTGAAATTCCATCTTTCAAAAGTTTCTGATATGCTTCTGAAATTTGCATAAGGGTTTTCTCGAATATTTTTTTCGCCTTAGGGCTTTGGGATATGCTGGGCGGGGTAACATAATGTCCTAATGTGTCGTAGGCGACGTAGCGTTGACTTTGTTGTGTATAGGAGGCTATACGGTGCCTAACAAGCTGATGGGTCATGGCTCTTGAGATTCCTTCAAGGCTAAAGGTGAAGCTAGCATGCTCGATAACAGATTCATGTCCATAACTTGTAACTCTCCGAACTATTCGTTTCGCCTTTTCCAGATCCAGTTTTTCTATAATATCCGAAGTTCCCTCCGTTTTAGAGGAAGTTAATGCTGCAGCGCCGCAAAGAAGCTCTGGGTCTGGCGTGTAGCGGAGAAGCTTAACCTTCATTTTTGTTCACCTTTCCTCTGAATCATGGAACGTTTAAGGTTATAAATGCATTTAACCCCTTAATAATAAAATAATATGTGATGACTAGGCGAAAGAAACCCGTTGACTACATAAATGACTTATGTTCTAGCAACAGTCGACGAAAACGGAAGATTGGGCGAAAGTTAAAAGGGCTTTACACAGCGTGGACGGAAACATTAGAGCCCCTTTCATTTCTGCGTTTTCTGGAATATATCCGACAGACCAAGGAACAAATAGGTGCAGCTCAGTTTTTTGGCAAATTTCGCGCTTACTCTTTTGAAGAATATGTTTACCATTTATTAAAACGGAGAGTTTGGGTTTCAGAGCCTTTAGATGTGTTCTGGGGGAAACAGGTTGGAGTTTCATCGGAAAATAGTGAAGAAGTCTATGGAATCGAAGTTGACATAGCAATTGGAACCCTTCGTGAATCGTTTATTGTTCCAGAAGTAGTTGTTGAAGCTAAAGTTGAATTAGATGCATCGCGGCTAAAAACAGCGCTGGCCACCTTCATGCTAGTTAAGACTCGCTACATGACGACACGATGTTTTCTGGTTTATGTTAACCAAGAACTTAACCCTGCACTGTTTAATTTATCTAGAAAATGGGTTGATGGAATCTTCAAGTTTAACACGAAGGGGGAAGATATAGCAAAATTCGTTAAGGCCGTTCAGAAAGCTTTAGAGCGGAAACGCTAAACATGAGCATAGATACGTTTATCCATATACCTTCCACTTGTCATTTCTCTTTCTATTTCCCGAAGAAGCAATATCCTCTTAAACGTGGGTGGATGAGTGGAAAACCACGAGTTTATGGTTACCCACGTGGATTTAGCTTCTTTTTCCATGGCAAGCTCCAACTCGCGTTCGTCTAGCACGCCATCCTTGTCAAGGTCATACTTTGACTTCTTTCTCATAATGGAGCGGAACTCCTGCTTGGCTAGGGCTGGGTCACCTATGTAAAATGTTCTAGCTCCTGAAGGTGGCTCCGGTGAAAGCGAAAGCCCATACGTAATCTTTGTCAAAGCACTTTCCAAGTCTCGAGGAGAACCAGTTAAGTAAGCAGAATACGCATCTGCATAATGCTCTCGTAGGCGGCTCAAATACCTAACAAATAAAAGAGAGATTATATAAACAATGTAAGAGATTACTGCTATAACGAACAAGGCTGCCGTGCTCCCACCCTTCTTTCTGGAGGTGGAAACTCGGCTGAACCGTGCTGCTGTGAAGGTTGTTCGGGCAATGATGTAAGCCAAAAGCGGTAAGGCCGATAGAAGAGTCATAACTATGTAGTCTTTGTGTTTCAAGTGTCCAAGTTCATGTCCAATTACCCCTCGAATTTCGTCTTGGTTGAGCTGTTCAAGCAATCCTCCATGAACGGCCAATGTAGCAGACCTCGCGGTTCTGCCGAAAACGAAGGCGTTCGGTGTTTTATCCGGAACAATAGCTAAACGGGGCATTGGCAAACCGCTTTTTTCAGCTAACCCCCTAACCATGGATTCTAACCAAGGATTTTCACCTGGCTCCAAGTAGCGAAGCCTTGTGGAAATCCTAACTAAAGTTGGTCCAATTAAATACTGTATTAGGATGAAGATGACAGTGCCTATAAAAGCAAGTATCACGGGCATGTTTAAAATTATCATTAAGCCCAAAAGGAAGAGCAAAAATATTAGGGTGACGAGGAATATGGAGAAGCCCATGGCGAATTTTAGTTTAGCCAATCCAGCCAACGGCAACCCTCTGTTAAGAGAAAAGTTCAGGCTTAAGTTAAGTTTTTCTAGATCTTTAAGAGAATAGTAGATAACCCCCTTGTTGATAATACCGAAGGAAGGTGCTTATCAATGGCCATAATACGGGAAATTAAATGTTCAAACTGTGGGGCTCCAATAGAATTTGAGCCAGGAGAAATAATTGCTACATGCAAGTATTGCGGGTATACTCTTGTCATTGAAACCGGAGAAGCCTTCGTCTTCGAACATTCTATGCTTTTAAACAAGTACACTCCGGAGGAAGCGGAAGAAGCTGTGCGAGATTGGATGTCCTCCGGTTTTCTTAAGCCTCGAGATTTAGCAAAATCCAAAATTTTAGAGAAAGACCTTGTTTATTTACCGTTTTGGATAATTTCAACCAAAGTAGCCACAAATTACAAGGGAATTTTTGAAAGAATATCCCCTCCTATAGTTAAGGAAGGGAAATTTGAAAAAAGCTATAACTGGCTGGTTATCGCACGCAGAGCTACGGAATTTCCAACACGAGAATACGACGTTCCTCTCAAGGGGAAAATCCCCTATGACTTCCGAAGAATAGAAGGATTCGCCAAAATTCTTAACAGCGAAATAACCCAAACCGAAGCTATAACAAAAGCCAAACAAGAAATCGAAGAGTTCCATAAATTTCTGATCAAACAAGATGTGGACAGGATAATTGAAACCCGAACGGAATTCAAAATAGAGAGCTCCGTTTACCTACATGCTCCAATATGGTTTATAAAATACGAATACAAAAACCAAAGTTTCCAAATAATAATGGAAGGTACCACCGGAACAGTTATTAAAGGGGATATCCCCCCGCCAAGCTTTGGGCTCTTTTAAAAGAACCGGTGAAACTTTAAAAGGGGCTCTTGCTACTTTTATATTACTCAAAGTTTCGTGAGGAAAAATTTTGAACGAAAAGAAAAATGTTTATGAAAAAGTTAAAAGCGAAATGCGCTTGTCTGAGCGTATACTTGCTGAACTTCCTGGGTTTAGGGGCTATAAGGAGAAGGAGCTTAGGAGAGAAGCCGATAGGTTAATTCGAGATCACCTTTATCGAAGACTCGTCGAAGCCAAAAACGAGGTTAAAGAAGCCCTTCAAAAACTTTCTGAGCAACGAAGACACGATGTTTTAAATGACGTAGATAAACTAGTAATGATATTCGACCGAATAGCCGAAAAAATAAACCACGCTCCATACGGATATACAGGTTTCTTCGACGCAGTAAAAGTTGAAGAAGAGGACCTAGATCGCATGATAAACTTCGACACCAAACTCCTAGAGCAGATCGGAGAAATAACCCAAACCGCAAAAACTTTCAAAAGTGAAACGTTTGAACAAAAACTCGAGAAAGCAAAGGAACATGTCCAAAAGCTAAGAAGCCTCGTGGAAGGTCTAGAACAAACTTTTACTGAACGCACTGAAACAATTCGAGGGATGAGGTAACATGCCACAGGTCATAGAATGGGAAAATCCTGGTCCAGAGGAAATCGTTTGGAAACATCCGGAAGAAGAAATCACGTGGGGCGCCCAACTTATAGTGCGCGAGTATCAAGTAGCAGTTTTCTTCCGTGACGGAAAAGCCTATGACGTTTTTGGGCCTGGGAGACACACACTGACAACGCTGAACCTACCTCTACTAACAGGCATCCTCTCTCGGATAGCTGGCTTTGGAGAAAAACCTTTCAAGGCTAATGTGATATTTGTTTCAACGAAGGTTTTTGCTGGGAAATATGGGACGAGAGCGCAGACAACAGAACTCGCACCTCTGCAGATTCATGGAACCTTCTGGTTTAAGGTGGAAAACCCTCAACTCTTTGTTATGGAGGTGGTTGGTGGGCAAAATGCCTATACCACGGCGGACGTAAACGAGTATCTACGTGGTTTTATTAATGAAAAACTAATCGATGAAATCTCAAGATATGATCTGCTAACCGTTTTCACTAAGCTGGATGAAACCTCTATGACTGTGAAAAACGCTATATTAGACGCTTTCCGCCGAATAGGGCTAGAACTGACAGACCTACGATTCGAAGGAATTGACACTACTCCAGAATATCGGGAACGGTTGTTCTGGCTCCGTACCGGAAGAGCCACGCCCGCTGAGGTCTTACGGATGGAAACCGTTAAAAAAGCAGCCGAGGAGTTGGGAAAGTCTCCAGGAGCCGCTTTAGGTACTGGAATGGTGCTGATTCCTCAAATAATGACGCCTACAGGACCCGCCCAAGCGCCAGCAGCTCCGCTGATCATCTGTCCTAAATGCAATGCGCGGATACCTGCCACATCTAAATTCTGCCCAGAATGTGGAACAAAAATTGCTCCGCCAACAACTGGAATTACAAAATGTCCTAAGTGTGGAAGCCAAATACCTGCTACAGCAAAGTTTTGTCCTGAATGTGGAGCTAAAATAAGATAAAGGAGAAATGTTAACATGTCTAGCGAAAGAATTGGCTTGGCTTCCTATGGTGTGGCGTTAATATTTTTGGCAATTTCCTTAATTTTACCAGCAGCACAAATTATTGCATGGAATGAGTTTCCAGCAGCGCTTTTAGTGTTTTTAGGAGTTTGGATGATGGTTCTAGCGGCTATAAAACTTAAATACCCACAGAAATACGCACGTAGCCCCTTTAGCACCTTTGGTTGTGGTATGCTCACTACGACTGTAGGGAGCTTATGGTTTCTTAATATCCGTGGAATGCCGCTTGTTTATAGTGTTGCAGCGATAGCGGCATTGCTTGGGTCTCTAGCTATTGCTGCGGCCTTGAAACGTGGTTAGACATATAAAACAGTTTTATTTTACGTCACTCTTTCTTATTAACGAGCGTCAAAGGAAAACATGATGATATGAGCAGGCAGATAATTGGTCATGGAACATGGTATGATAAGATGGCTGTTCAAATTATTGAGAGAGAGCGGAAGCTAGGCAGAAGCCTAAATCTTATCAGAACCGAAATGGGCATTGCCGCATCAGGTTTCCCACACATAGGGAACTTAAGCGATGCAGCTCGCGCTTTTGCTGTAACTCTTGCTCTCCGAGAACAAGGCCATAATTCCGAGATGATCGCCTTCGCTGATGACAAAGATGGACTTAGAAAAGTTCCGGCAGGACTTCCCGAATCCTTGAAAAAATATTTGGGGCATCCGGTTACGTCGATTCCTGATCCCTTCCAATGTCACAAAAGCTACGGTGAACACATGACGCTTCTTCTTCTAGAAGCTTTAGACAAATGCGGAATAGAATATAAGTTCATGTCCGCAACAAAGGTCTATCACAAAGGCTTATTTAAGGCCGAAATTCAAACAATACTACTAAACGCCAAAAGAATAGGTGAAATAGTAAGAGAAGAAGTCGGGCAAGAAAAGTTTCTTGA
Organism: Candidatus Bathyarchaeota archaeon JdFR-04; assembly: GCA_002010925.1. Taxonomy (GTDB): domain Archaea; phylum Thermoproteota; class Bathyarchaeia; order Bathyarchaeales; family UBA233; genus UBA233. The sequence continues at coordinate 4,644 of MTLR01000128.1, read as the reverse complement.
AGCCCTACCCTACTTTGCTGTTTGCGAAAACTGTGGACGCATCTACACCACTAAAGCTTATGAGTTCCTTCCAAAGGAAGAAAAAGTGCTTTATGTATGCGAAGGAATGGAAGTTAAAGGACGATGGCTTGAGGGATGTGGATACAAGGGAGAATCTGATTACACTAAAGGCGAAGGAAAGCTAAGCTGGAAAGGAGAATTCGCGGTTCGATGGAAAGCGCTGGACATAAGGTTTGAAGCCTACGGAAAAGAAATAGCCGACTCCGTACGCGTAAACGACAGAATATGTCGAGAAATACTTGGCTATGAACCGCCTGCTCATGCCAAATACGAACTTTTCTTAGATAAAAGCGGGAAAAGGCTTTCAAAATCTGCCGGGAATGTGTTTACTCCTCAAACATGGTTCCGTTATGGTTCACCTCAATCGCTTATGTTGCTCATGCTCAAACGCTTCGTTGGCACCCGCACCCTTGATGTAACAGATATACCAACTTACATGAACGAACTCGATGAACTTGAAAAAATATACTTCGGAATGAAAACAATAAAAGATGAAAAGGAAAAAGCGAAACTTACGGGACTTTACAAGTACTGCTGGGCACTCAAACCTCCAAAAAAACCAAGCATTCATGTACCCTACAACCTACTAACCTTCCTAGCCAAAGTAGCCCCCAAAGGAAGCCCAAAAAAATTTCTAATCCAAAAACTTCAGCAATACCGTTACCTAAAACCGAATCAAAAACCCAACTCAACTCTTGAAAAACGAATAGAATACGCCCTTAACTGGATAAAAGACTTTCAAGAAATAAAAGAAGCAACAATTGAAATAACATCCAAAGAAAGAAATGCAATAAAAGAACTCATCGAAATTTTAGAAAAAGAAGAAAACACCGAAAAGATCCAAAACGCCATATTTAACATAGCCAAAAAACACGAAATTCCGCCAAGAAAATTCTTTCAAACCCTATATAAAATACTAATAGGCGTTTCACATGGACCAAGACTTGGACCTTACATAATAACAATGGGGCGGCAGAATGTCATCCAAGCGCTAAAACGTGCACTTAGCTAGATGAAGCAAAAAACATAAGTTTACAAAACACAATCTTATATTTAGAGGAGGAAGGAAGTGATGTTTAATATAAGTCTTCCATCTATTGGCTCATTTTTCGTTAGGTCATTTAAATACAGGGACAGAGTAACCATTATGAGCGACATTCTTAAATCAGTAAGCAATTCGCCTACAGGTAAAAAGAAAACTCAGATAATGCAAAGCGCTAATCTGAATTACACACAGGCGAACAAGTACATAAAACTCCTCATAATCAATGGTTTTATTGTATTTACCGATATGGAAACCTACAAGATAACGAATAAAGGTTTACATTTTCTGCAAACGGTGGAACAACACAAGATTCGGACGAGAATCATCTAACCCCTAAAACCACACATTATTTTTGTTGTTTTTGTAGTGAAATTTATAAATGAGAAAATTTAATTTATTTTTAATCTCGGGTCGCGGCCTTAAAATTCGGGCGGGAACTATTATTTTGACTTGGATTTTTTATGTGAAGTTTTCTTCATTGTCTTTCGATTTCTTCTTTTCTTCTTTTTATGAATACTTATTATCTTGACATTCGGTGTTTTTGGCATGCCTTCGATTTTTGCATTAGGATATACCTTCCTTATTTCCTTTCGTAATTCTATTAAATCGACTTCTCCGTAAGTTTTCACATGAATTATGGGGGTTTCTTCCTCATCGTAGCTTATAGAGATAGAATATCCAGAGCCCACCTCTACTGGGGAAGCCTCTAGGAGAAAGCCTGTTTCTTCGGCTAAGCCAAGAAGTTCTTCACGTTTACGTTTACGTTCAGACATTGATATAGCCTCTTTGATAGGAAAAAGGTTAAACAGAATTAAAGGATTGTTAAGTTTGAATATGTATTTAGAAAAAGTTTTAGTGAACCATAAGTCTTTCCTCATATTTCTTTAGGTATTCAGCGGCTTCGGTTACGTCCATGAAGAGCTCGTCTACACGTTCCACATCCTTTCCAACAATTTTTTCTCTTCCCTTTGCTTTGGCGTTTTGAGCTGCTAGGCTTAAAAGTTGCACCGCGTAGCGGAGAGAGCTTTTAGCACCCACATTTGTGAGTTTTTCCAAAGCTTCATCATCTATTTCGATTTTTTCCTCTTTGGCTCTTATCCTTAGTATTTCTCTTATACTTTCTGCGTCGTAGAGGTGTGTAGCAATGATTACCGCGCGGTCTATTAGGTCTATGGGGAATCCAAGTGGACTTTTTACGTCTGTTCCCCGTATCCGTGTTACTCCACGGTTTGTAGCTAAGATTATTATTGGGACCAGTTCGCTTTCCATGGCTCTTCCTAGAAAGCTGAAGGCTTCAAGATCTAAAAGGTGCGAGTCGTCAATGAAGAGGACACCCGGATGGATGAAAGCCTTTCCTTGGTCTACCCATTCTTTGACTTGTTGGTCTACTGCCATGCGTACTTCCGTGTCTATTTCCTTGGTTTCTGAACCTCCGAATAGCAGTGAAAAGAAGCTTCCAGAGCGGCTTCGGGCGTTTATCTCGTCCAAATCCGCAAGGGTCAGCATATAAACGAATTCCTTTTCCTTTAAAACTTTTCCTTCAGGCCGCGGAATTTTACGTCGTGTGTCCACATCGTAAGTTTTTCCCTTGGTGCTTTCGAGGCTTAACCCAAGGCTTACGACTCTTCCGGTTTCAGCGTCTATTTGCACTACATGTCCCTCAGATATTCCGGAACCGAGGATTTGCTGGGCTATGCTTGCGCCAGCCTCAATTGTTTTTTCCTCCTCTTTGGTTTTCAATGTCAGTCGAACACTTTCTGGAACTCGTTGATATGGGTTATATGGATGAGGCGCTGTGTTTATGTTTAAGCTGACAATCTCCCCTTCATACACTTTACGCATTTCATGAATTTCGACGCCTATGCACTTACGGATAGCTTCTATAAGAATTTCCGTCTTCTTCCGTTCAGAGCTATAGATTTCGCTTCCACTCATTTGTATAAAAGGGACGTTTTCGCCGAGTTCACGGGATATAGCTACTGCTATGGCTGTTTTTCCAGTTCCAGGGGGCCCAGCCAAAATTATGCATTTTCCGCTTAGTTTTCCTTCTTTGATAAGTTTAACCACAAGCCCGGCAGCTTCTCTGGCTTTTTCTTGCCCAACCATTCCGTCTTTGATTTTTACTGCATGAAGGTTTTCATCTAAGCCTAATCCTTTGATGTGGGTGTGGGCACCTATTCTTTCAAAACGTTTAGCTGGAGATGTAGGAACCTCTCGAATCGAGGCCATAATTTTTTACCTCCAAAGCGTGAAGCCATCAAAAACTGGAAAGGTCAAAGAAATAAAAATTTTACTAAACTGCCTTCTCTATTTGCTTAATTACCTTTAATGCTTTTCTAACAACTTCGGTGGCCGAATTTCCTAAAACGCGAATCATTGGTTCCTTTCCGACATCACCTAAGTCATAAATTACGTCCGGAACTTTTCCAGCTTTTTTGATGGCCTCCTCAATCCCCCAGCTTAGAGTTTTTCCTTCCCTAATTTTGACTTGTTTAGGTTCCAGTTTTCTGTCGAAGAAAGCCACGGTGAGACCAAGCCTTTGGAATCCTTTAATCAGCAGCGGGTCATATCGCAAATTCATAGCAGCCCTTTTTGTTGAGTCATGTCTCATTGCCGTGGTTATTATTCGTGCTATGTGATCAGAAACACCATACTTGATGCATCCTACAGCTCTCGGAATCCCTCCATACCTGACTATCCTACCCTTAACCGCTGCTACGTGTTTTCGATCTTTAGCATAAGGTAGCGCCATGCCCACTTGCATACCGACTTCAGCGATAAAACGCGTAAACAATGGGTTCGCCTCAATTATTCTGACAGCTTCAGAAACGTTTTCTAGGATGTGAAATTTCTCTGCTTCGTTAAGGATATGCGCAGAGGGGTTAACTGGTACTCTTCCCTTTCCAACTTTTTGGCTGAATGCTATCACTTCATGCATAAAGCTTTCAGCTTTTACTATCGAGTCGTAAAGATCGAATCCTCGGGCTAGATAGGCGGTTATGGCTGCGGAAAAGGTGCATCCACTTCCATGCGTTGGAACATTTACTCTAGTTTTAGTAAAGGTTTCAACTCTACCTTTGTAGTAAAAAATGTCTGTAACCTTTTCTGTAGATTCTATATGCCCCCCCTTTATTATTATGGCTTCTGCTCCTAGGTTAGCGATTTTTCGAGCAGCTTCCTTCATATCATCCAGTGTTTGAATGGGCATTCCAGCTAAGTCTTCAGCTTCATATCGGTTAGGAGTTAAAACATAGGCTTTAGGAATAAGAAAGCGAGTTAAGGCTTTCTTGTCTTCTTCTTGTTGGATGAGAAGAGCACCTGTTCCCGCTCTAAACACGGGGTCAATGACTGCTGTAAGTTCAAATTCAGCTATGGCTTCGGCTACCGTTTTAATTATCTCCCTCGAATAAAGCATCCCAGTTTTCACATTCTTTACTGGGATGTCAGCAAGTGTTGTTTCTATTTGTTTCTTAACAGTTTTTGCTGGAATTGGGAAGATTTCATAGACTCCTGTGGTGTTTTGGGCAGTTATGGCTGTT
>MTLR01000131.1 GCA_002010925.1 Candidatus Bathyarchaeota archaeon JdFR-04 | reverse complement strand
CGCTAGCTTTCTCGCCGAAGATAAAGAAACCACAACTATAGTCTTCTATGGCGGTGAGCCTTTGCTTGAAAGCCGAAAAATGATAGAAATTATGGATAGGATGAAAGCTGAAAGGTTTATGATTCAAACTAACGGTGTTTTGCTGGATAAATTGCCGTCTGACTACGTAAATCGGCTTGACACTATCCTTGTTTCCATAGACGGCGATGAAGTGTTGACAGACTATAACCGCGGAAAAGGTGTCTATCGTAAACTCATGAAAAACTTAGGTCTTCTACTAGAGAAAGGTTTTAGTGGTGAAATTATAGCGCGTATGACCGTTACCGAGGAAACTGAAATTGAAAAACAAGTTTTGTGGCTGCTCTTTAACGATGTCTTCCGGTTTAGGTCAATTCATTGGCAGATAGATGCATTGTTCGGGAAGAAAGACTTTGAGAGTAGACCTTTCGCTCGATGGGCTGAAAAGAGCTATAACCCGCAAATTCAGAGTCTTGTAAAGTTCTGGGTTGACTACATGGAATTACGAGGCGAAGTCTTGAGGTTATATCCGTTTCTGGGCATAATGCGTTCCATGCTTCGGAACGAGTCGACTCTGCTTCGATGCGGAGCCGGATGGAAGATGTTCAATATCCAAACTAATGGAATCATCACACCCTGCCCTGTAATGGCTGGCATTAAAGACTTTTACTTGGGGCATATAAGCACTACTAGTCCACTCCGAATTAGAAAAGTGTTTGTAAGCGAACCCTGCCCTTCATGCGATATCTATAATCTATGTGGCGGAAGATGCTTATATGCAAACGTAACTAAACTGTGGGGCGAAGAGGGCTTCAGACTAGTATGTAAAACCGTGAAAAATCTGATAGAAGCGTTGGAAAAAGCGAAGCCCATAGTTCAGCGTCTAATTCAGGAGGGAAAAATAAGTTTAAAGCATTTTGAATATCCTCTATACAATAGTTGCGAGATAATACCATAAACCGATTTTAAACTACTTATTTGTTTTTCATAAACCTTAATGCCCTCACATTATGTTATAGGAATAGCTGTGGAGGAAGCAGTATCTTGTCATGTGTAGAGGAAGCTCAGCGCATAGCAGTTGATTTCATAAAAAAGAGAAAGAACCCGCCTGTAGTCGAGGTTTCCTCGATTGAGCGAAAGGACGGGTTGTGGATAGTTAGAGGTACGTGTCCTATAGACTTGGAAGGACATCCGTGGAGAGAGATGTTTACAATAAAACTTGACAGAAAGGGCAGGATAAAAAGCACGGATTTCTCTCTACTTTAAACCCTATTTCTCTTTGTTTATTCTAATTTTGGCTAATTAGGGAATGGACAGGTTTTAGTTGGACATCCTCCCGCGTATTCTGACTCTGCGGAAACGAATCTTCTCTTTTCAGTCTTTATCTCTCCTACATAAAGAACTTGTTCCGGTTTGCTTCCATATCTAAAGACGGTTACTCCTTTACATTTCAGTTTCCACGCCAGCTCAAAGACCTTCCTTACGTCTTCGACGCTTGCCTCGAAGGGTAGGTTAACGGTTTTCGAAACGGCGTTATCCGTGTATCTTTGGAAAGCCGCTTGCATTCGAACATGCCATTCAGGTGAAATATCCAATGCAGTAACGAAAATTTTCTTAACGTCTCCAGGTATTCCGTCAATTCGTTGAACAGAACCAGTTTTCGCTATTTCCTCGAAAAGCTTTGCACTGTAAAAACCTCGTTCCTTTGCTATCATTTCGAACAGGGGGTTGATTTCGAAAAGTTGGGCTCCGTCTAAAACCTTTCTTATGAAAGAAATCGCAAACAGGGGTTCGATTCCAGAGGAGCAACCGGCTATTATGCTTATGCTTCCTGTGGGCGCTATAGTTGTCACCGTGGCGTTTCTCATCGTGGTATAATGGTCCTTCCATACGCTTTTGTCAAAGTTTGGGAAGGGGCCCCTTTCCTCGCCGAGTTCAATGGATTTTCTTCTAGCCTCTTCAGTAATGAACTTCATTGTTTTTTCCGCAAGCTTTAGGGCTTCGTTGGAGTTGTATGGAATTCCAAGTTTTATGAGCATGTCTGCGAAGCCCATGATGCCTAGACCTATTTTTCTATTAGCTTTCGTCATGGTTTCGATTTCTTTTAGGGGGAACTTGTTTGCGTCTATTACGTTGTCTAAAAAGTGGACGGCGTTCCTCACGGTTTTCCTCAATTTTTCCCAGTTTATCTTTCCATCCTTAATCATTCTTGAAAGGTTTATTGAGCCCAGATTGCAGGACTCGTAGGGTAGAAGTGGTTGCTCACCACAAGGGTTGGTTGACTCTATCTCGCCAACTTCCGGAGTTGGGTTATGCCTGTTAATCTCATCGATAAATACGACTCCGGGATCACCACTTTTCCAGGCAGATTCAGCCATCAAATTCCAAATCTCCTCGGCTTTAACTTCTTTTACTTTTTCTTTGTTTCTTGGGTTAACAAGCCAGTAGCTTCCCTTTTTTTCCACGTTCTCCATGAACCCGTCGGTGACTGCTACTGAAATGTTGAAATTTGATAGGACCCCTGGCTTTTGTTTCGCGGTTATGAACTCAACTACATCGGGGTGATCAACCCTTAGAATTCCCATCATGGCTCCTCTTCTTTTGCCGCCTGCTTTGATAACGTCGGTGGCAACATCAAAAACTCGCATGAAACTTACTGGGCCTGAGGCTACTCCGTGGGTTGACTTGACGATGTCCCCTTTAGGCCTGAGTTTGGAGAAGTCGAAGCCTACTCCTCCGCCGCTTTTCTCTATTAGGGCCATGTTTTTCACTGCGGTGAATATGCTTTTGAGAGAATCCCCAACTGGTAGGACGAAGCATGCGGATAGTTGGCCGAGCTCTGTTCCAGCGTTAAAAAGGGTTGGCGAGTTCGGGATGAACTCAAGCTTCGCCATCATGTCATAAAAGGTTTTTTCAGTTTCTTCCGGAGTTCCACCATATTCCGCATCAATCTTTGCTATGACCTTTGCAACTCGCATGAACATTTGAGCCGGCGTCTCTATTATTTCGCCCTGTTCGTTTTTTATAAGGTATCTTTTCCTTAAAACTTCCAAGGCGTTAACTGTTAGCTTCGGCTCTTCTATTCCTAGTTCACTTCTTAGTTGCCGTATTTCCTTCTTCTTCTCTCTGTATGCTTGATATTCCCTCGCAACTTTCTCGTATCCACTTTTCTTCAAAACATTTACAACAAGGTCTTGGGCGTCTTCAACTGAGGGAATTCGTTCTCTAAACTTTTCTTCTAGAAGCCTAACTACCTCTTTAGTTATTTTTTCGGCTCTTTCTCCATTCTCTAGTTCAACAGCAATAAAGGCACGGTGGATGGCGTCTTTGATTCTTTCAGCTTCGAAATCGACGATTCTGCCATCTCTCTTTCTTATCTTTTTGATCGGCATGGTTGTCCTCCTAAATGTATTATTTTATCTAATGGTATTAAATAATAGATGAAGGGTTGAAATCTTAAGTGTTTATGGATTTATACAATTTTTGGGTTTATTTTTGGCTGGAAGTGAGAATAGAACGCGATTTTTCAGAGATTGTAATAGAAAAATTTTATATATTTATATTCTAGAAAAGTTACGTTTCGGTGGATAGTGTGCCAAAATATTTGGTTCTTATAAAGATAAATCCCCCACAGACTGATGCTGCTATTCGGGCCCTTAGAGACTTTCCTGATAAGCCTTGGGGTGGGGTTACCCTTCACTATACGATGAATGTCTTTGGTCCCTGGGATCTCTGCATGTGGTTTAATGCTGACACCCATGAACAGGCTATGGATTTTGTGAATAATAAGATAAGGACGATTCCCGGAGTAACTGAGGTATACGTCCTGCCAACAACGCCGATTAAACAGTACCTAAGCTACTGAGTCTTCTGATATTCCAGTATCTCCTCACTTCTTTTTATCCATTCATTAACAAGTTTAACAAAATCCTTTAAGGATTCTCTGCACTTCTTACATTCTTTTAGAAATTGCTCTTTAGATAATGGCCCTAAAACGTCGCAGCTTATCTTTCCATCTAGATGAAAAGTTAAACAGCATTTGGGATACTCACTGGGCTCCTTTAGGGCATCGCTTAAGATTTTAAGTTGAGTTAGAATATTTTGAAACCTGCTCCTAAGGTTTGTCAACCCTCTCTCTCCAAGCCAAACAATAAAAAACGAATGTTATAGCAATTCTTACCACACAAATAATATTCTTAAAACAGAATATCCGAAAAAATCCTAGAGCAGTTTAACGTCTTAGCTAAGCTGCTCAACTAAGACACTTGAGGCTTTAAATGAAGAAATTAAACATATTCTAATGTTTTCGTTTAGTAACTCAGCTATTTTGTAAATGATTTTACTCAGCAATTTTCTCTCCAACGTTTTCCATTTCACTCATAAATAAAGACTGGATTTGATGACTTTATAGGTACTTCTTATTCATAATGTCGTTTTTATCTTTCCAATGTAAACTCTTCTTTATGTACGGGTGTTTTTGGTATTCTGTTCATTAGCATTCTTTCTTCCAGCTTTTTGCTTAATCCTATCGGTTGAAGTTTCTTTGCTAGTTCTATTGCAGCATTCAGTTTTGTAGTTCTTTCAGCATATATTTCGAAAAGGATGTCTCCCTTTTTGACCCGTTTTCCAAGCTTTACTCTAAGTTTGATTCCAGCTCCTTTATCCTTTGGGGCGCCTGCTTCCCTAGCAATTTGGACGATATATCTGTTGTTGATCCATAGAACTCTGCCATTTTTTTCCGATGCTATTTCTACCTTTTTATCTCCAATTTCTATGTCCTCGGGCATTATTTTCCAGTTTCCGCCTTGGGCTTCTATTATGTCCCTAAGTTTTCTTTCAGCCTTTCCTGAGTTTAGAAGATACTCTGCTTTTCGCTTACCGTTTTTGATGCCGACCATTTCGAGAAGGATACCTGCGAGATTTATTGCCTTTTCCCGCAGGTCCGCTGGGCTTTTTCCCATTATTGCAGATAATGCTTCTTTCGCTTCTAAAGCAGGGCCTATAGCGTATCCGATAGGTTGTTCTCCAAAGGTCACTGCGCATTGGACGTCCATTCCCAGGCGTTTTCCTAAATCTATAAAATCGTATGCGAGTGTATTCGCGGCGCCTATTGTTTTTATTTTTGCTCCTCTTCCTGTTGGGATATCTATGACTAGATGAGTTGCACCTATGGCTTTTTTCTTGCTCATAATTGATGGAAGAAGTAGCGGATCTATTGCAAGCGGGTATTCAACCTGAATGAATATGTCGTCTGCTGGAGCTAAATCTAGTGCTCCACCCCAGACCAGGCAGCCGTTCGTCTTCTTTACGACTTCTTTAATTTCTTCGATGGTTAGGTTTACTGGACAGAGGGTTTCAACTCGGTCTGCGGTTCCTGCTGGAGACGTTATTGCTCTGGAGGATGTTTTGGGTATAACCAAGCCTGTTGCGGCTATTATTGGGACTATTAGGATTGAAGTTTTGTCTCCTGGTACTCCGCCTACGCTGTGTTTGTCTAGTATCGGGGTTTTGTTGAGGGATAGAACGCTGCCTGTTTTTACCATGGCTCTTGATAGTGCTTCAATTTCGTCCATGCTTAACTTGTGAATATAAAGCGCTGTTATGAACGATGCGATTTCGATATCGCTTAGGTGGCGTTCGACTACATCTTTAACTATGGTTTCTATTTCGTTTTTACGTAGTCTTTCGCCGTGTATTTTTGCTTGGACATAACGAAGGGCTTCAGGTCTTTCCGCTGGCTCTACTTCGACAAGTTCTCCGTCTTTTAATCCAAGTTTTGTTGAGATTTCTTGGTAGAGTCCTATGTAGTTGTGTGGAAAGTTGCTTGCAATGTTTACAATGGCAACTAAATATTCATTTTTGTGGATTATTTTCACTCTGTCCGAAGAGTGTACCCCTATCAAACTCGCGGTTTCATCATCTAATATGGCTATTCTTCTTCCGCCTGCTTGAAGGTCCAGAAGTTTGGCTTTGAGCTTCATACAAGTTCACTCTAAGTAATTGAGTAACATGTGTTTATTGTTTAAAGCCTTTAAGTGGCTTAATCCAATAACAATAAGAGGTAGCTGGTTTGAGGTACTTAGATTTTGTGAATTTAAGTTACGAACCCAAAGAAACGGATGTTGTTTGCGTCTTCTACGTCGAACCGGATGGTGTAAGCATTAGTGAAGCCGCGGGAGGAGTGGCTGCTGAGAGTTCCATAGGCACATGGACTGAGCTAACAACTATAAAGCCATATGTTAAGGAGCTTGCTGCTCATGTTTTCAGCATAGATGGGAATACTGTGAAAATCGCTTATCCAATTGAGCTTTTTGAACTTGGTAATATGCCGAACATACTGAGCAGCATTTCTGGGAACGTATTCGGATTAAAGACCATTAAACATTTACGACTTAACGACGTTTATTTTCCATCAGAACTTATTCGAAGCTTTAAAGGTCCAAAATATGGTGTTGAGGGGGTTCGTAACCTTTTAGGGGTTTATGATAGGCCGCTGGTAGGGACGATAATTAAACCTAAGCTGGGGTTAAAAACTGCGGATCATGCCCAAGTTGCTTATGAAGCTTGGGTTGGAGGGTGCGATATAGTAAAGGATGATGAGAATTTAAGCAGTCAGAAGTTTAACCCATTCGAGGATCGTGTCATAAAAACTTTGGAAAGCAGAGACAAAGCTCAAGAAGAGACTGGTGAAAGAAAGGTTTACATGGTTAACATTACGGCTGAAACGGAGGAAATGTTGAGAAGAGCAGATTTCGTTCTGAACCACGGTGGAGAGTACGTTATGGTCGATATTTTGACATGTGGCTTTTCAGCATTACAGAGCCTACGTGAACAGGACTTTAACTTGGTAGTTCATGCACATAGAGCGGGGCATGCTGCTTTCACTAAAAATCCTAGGCATGGAATTTCGATGCGTGTAATAGCTAAAATATCTAGAATAATTGGGGTTGACCAGCTTCATGTAGGCACAGTTGTAGGAAAAATGTTTGAAACAAGGGAGGAAGTGGCGGAGAATTGTAAAGCAATAAGGGAGGAAATGAAAGGCCTAAAACCGGTTTTACCAGTTGCCTCGGGCGGTTTGTATCCGGGGCTGGTTCCAGCTCTTATTGACTTCTTTGGGTTAGACTTTGTTATTCAAGCTGGAGGCGGGATTCACGGACATAGAGAGGGAACGGTGGCAGGGGCAAAAGCCATGCGGCAAGCTGTGGATGCGACTTTGAGGAACATCCCGTTGAGTAAATATGCTGAAGCCCATAGGGAACTTAAAATAGCGTTGGATATGTGGGGGACAGGACATCAAGAGTAGGCTTACTTAAATATCCACGGGTATCTTCTATGGATAACCTCGGTTATTGAGTGGGGAGAAATTATTCCCTCTTCGCATATTATCCCGTGAATAAAGTTCCTTCTTGTCACATCAAAGGCCGGGTTCCTTATAACCAAGCCTTCCGGAGGGTCTTTCCAAACTTCTCTTGAACTTCGTTCCTCTATTTTTTCATAATCCCCATACATGGTTGCGGGGTCGAACTTTAAAAGTTCAGAAACCACGTAGAATGGTGTTCTGGCTTCCTGGGCCACAAGGGCAATCATGCTCGTTCCGATTTTGTTTATTATATTTCCTTCAGAGGTAATTGCATCTGCACCGACAAGTACAAGGTCGGCTTGGTTCATAAAAAAGCGGGCAGCTGAATCCACAATTAAAGTTGTTTTTACTCCAAGCTCTAGCATTTCCTTCGCGGTTATCCTCCCTTGGAATACTGGTCTGGTTTCGGTGCAGATTACCTCGAACGCTTTTCCCTCATGTTTCGCCCTTCTAAGCAAATGAGTAACAGTGGAAGAATGGCAGTGGGTGAAAATTACTAAGTTATTTCGGATCCTTTTGGCTCCTATCTCAGCGATTCTCTCCTTTGAGTCTTCAAGGTTTGTGAGAAATTGCTTCGAAGCCGATGAGATTGTTTTAATCAGACTTTTGATGTCTTTTTGGTCGCTTTTTTCCACCTGATCTATTACCCATCGGATTGCATTTCTCATAAGCGGCTCGGTTTCCCGTGAAGAGAAAAGTATCTCTTTCGCCTCTGAAAGCTGCCTTAAAAACTCCCTTTTACTTTTTGTCCTTGTTTCCTTGGCTAGGGCTTCTACCGCTTTTATAGCTGCTATGGCGATATTTCTAGCGCCTTGAATTTCGAGATTTCTTATCTTTTTTGCGGTCGTTTGAACAGGCTTTAACAAGGCCTTCACCAAGATAACAGTACTTTTTTAGCTGATGTATTCACTATAAGCTTTTGGTAGTTGAATTTTGGCAATATTCGTGGTAAAAGCGGATGGGAGAAGACAGCCGTTCGATAAAGAAAAGATTGTTAGAACATGTTTAAGGATGGGGGCTTCTAGGGAAATTGCTGAGAAAATTGCTCGTATTATTGAATCGAAGGCTTATAATGGGATGGAAACCCGGGAAATCCTCAAAACAATTTTTAGGTTGTTGAGTCGGTATAAGCCAGCTGTTAAGCATATAGTTGATTTACGTAAATCCTTGAGTTTAATGGATCCGAGGGATTTTGAATGTTTTGTTCAGATATTACTGGGTGAACATGGCTACGACGTTACTCCAAACCAGATTATATGCGGCAAATGTGTGGAACATGAAGTTGATGCGGTGGCAAGGAAGAAGGGGAAAACATACATTGTGGAGGTGAAGCGGCACTCTAATTATCATACTCCAACCGGTTTGGATGTAAGCCGCATTGCAAGGGCTGTTCTTGAGGATGTAACCGAAGGCTTCAAGTTAGGGCTACATGACTTGAAGATAGATGGGGCGATGATAGTTTGTAATACGAAGCTTTCAAATCACGCTAAACGTTATGCGAAATGCAGGGGAATCCATCATATTGGATGGAGGACGCCTCCAAATCATGATTTGAGGGTTATGATAGAAGAAAAGAAGCTCTATCCAATAACTTATCTTAAGGGATTAGATGCCGCAACTAAGGAAAAATTGGCTTCTGCTGGAATAATTCTGCTAAAACAGTTGACTGCGAAGCCTCTGAAAGAACTTGAAATGGAAACGGGAATCCGTAGAGAAACGCTTAGATTAATAGTTAAGAGAGCAAAAACCGTGCTTTCAGAAAGATAAATGAATTAATCCCTTATGATGACTGTTTACTTCAGTGGCTATGTTTACTTTTCTCTGCTCTGGTTCCTGTGAACTCTATTTTCGGCTCATATTTTCTTAGTGTTTGGCTGTTGATTGCGACTATAACTGTGCTTAGTGACATGAGTAGGGCTCCGATCGCCGGGTTCACGATTATGCCGTAACCTGAGAGGACGCCGGCTGCTAATGGTATGGCAAAAATGTTGTAGCCCCCGGCCCACCAGAGGTTCTGAACCATTTTTGAATATGTTTTTTGTGAAAGGTCTGCAACTTTTACGACGTCTCTCGGATCGTTTCTAACGAGGATTATGTCTGCACTTTCGATGGCTACGTCGGTTCCGGCGCCTATGGCTATGCCGACGTCAGCAGTAACAAGGGCTGGGGCATCGTTTATCCCATCGCCGACCATGGCTACTTTGAGGCCTTTCTCCTTCAAAAGTTTGATTTTCTCTGCTTTTTCTTCTGGCAAAACTTGCGCAAAATAGTCGTCTATGCCAAGTTCTTTTGCAACCCATTCAGCTACTTCTTCAGCGTCGCCGGTGAGCATATAAACTTTTACTCCAGTTTTCTTTAGCTTTCTGACCGCTTCACGTGATTCCTCTCTTATCCTATCGGAAAGGGCGAAAGCTCCGGCAAGTTTTCCGTCAACCACCGTGAAAACAACAGTTTTGCCTTGTTCTTGAAGCTTCTTTATTTCTGGGTCTTTTATTTCTAGTTTCATTTCTTTAAGGAGGTTTGGGCTTCCAACGTAAACTTCTTTTTTACCAACCTTCCCATAGGCTCCTCTGCCCGGTAGGGCTTTAAATTGCCTTGTTTGCGGGATTTCTATTCCTTTTCCTTTTGCGTATTCTACTATAGCTTTTGCGATTATGTGTTCCGAGTTAAGCTCAATGCTTGCGGTAAGTTCCAGCAATTTCTCTTCTGGGATGAAGGAAATTATGTCGCTGACGCCGAATTTTCCTAATGTTAATGTGCCAGTTTTGTCGAAAACAACGGCGTCTATATCCTTTACCATTTCGAAGGCTCTTCTGTCTCTGATGAGTATTCCGCTTTTCGCCGTGATAGAGGTAGAAATAGCGACGACTAAAGGTATGGCTAAGCCGAGGGCGTGGGGGCAGGCTATGACTAGAACTGTAACTGACCTTTCAAGGGCGAATTCGGGATTTCCGAAGGAGAACCATATCATGTAGGTTACGATTCCGACGCTGAAGGCCACGTAAAAGAGGAGGGCTGACGCTCTGTTCGCTAGGTCTTGGGTTCTTGATCTGCTTTCTTGGGCTTGCTTAACCAGCTTTATCACTTGCGCCAGATAGGTTTCTTCGCCTGTTCGCTCTATCTTCACTTTTAGGACGCCTTCTTCATTTATTGCGCCGCCTATGACTTTATCCTCAACTTTTTTGTGGACAGGTTTTGACTCGCCTGTCAAAAGGGCTTCATTAACGAAGGATTCTCCCTCAACTACCCGACCGTCTGAGGGGATTTTTTCACCTGGACGAATAAGGACGATGTCGCCGACTTCTAGTTGTGAAACTGGAACGTCTATTATCTTTCCCTTTCTGATTAGATGGGCCGTTGTTGGCATTATTTTTACGAGTTCTTCTAGGGCTTTTGAGGCTCCGAGAACGCTTTTGGCTTCTATCCAGTGTCCAAGAAGCATTACGTCAATTAGGGTCGCAAGTTCCCAGAAGAAGTCTTTTCCAGTTATGAGGAAAACAGTTCCAGCTGAATAGAAGAAAGCAACGGAGATAGCGGTTCCTATAAGCGTCATCATTCCAGGCTGCCGCTTTCTGACTTCCCGGATCATTCCAGTTAAGAAGGGCTGTCCGCCGTAAGCGTAAACAATCAGTGACAACAGGAATAAGACTTCTCTTTGGAATGGTATTTCTATGGTGAAGTTGAACCATTCTTGGATCATTTCTGACAGGAGTAAAATGGGGACAGTAAGTATCAGTGAAACGAAAAACTTATTTTTAAACTCATGTATGTGGCGAGCGTGGCCATGACGTTTATGTTTACTATGCCTTTGTTGTTTCATGCTTAGACAACCTGAAAGGTTACATTTCACGTTTCATATGTTTTATTCTTGATAAGTGTTTATTGTTTAAGAACATTTTAGGGCGTTTCCGGAAAAGTAAAGTGAGCCCATGATAAGTCTCAGGGTAAACATAAATTTCCTCAGAGACCTTCATAATATATATCAATTGCCTTTTGTCTACTGAAAGTATCAGTCGCTTAAGCTTTTGCCAGTTAATAACAATCCTGTAATATTACATCTACACTTGGAACATTTTACACCTGTATTTGTTTTCATCTACTTTTTCCACATCGATATGACCACACAAATAATATTCCTAAAACAAAATGTCTGAAACAGTCATTAAAGATGAAGTATAAAATATGTGTGAGAAAGAAAATTTTATAGGGCGAATTATAGCTGGAATGTTTATCTCTTTTTTTTCAAGTATTTTTTCCTTGCGTTGTTGATATAATCAGTAAAAGTATGACCTCTCTTTTTCTCCAACCTCTCTTCTATTTCAATGTAAAGTTTTTCCACAATGGACATTTCGATAAGGTATCGTACTTCCTCGCCAAATATCATTTTTAAACATGCTGAAAATTGTTCCGTTTTGACTGGAATCTCCTCTTTTTTGATGA